>NZ_JBATWY010000023.1:0-63281 GCF_049672945.1 Haloferula sp.
CAATACGCATCTGGCGCTGGCTCGGGCAGGTGATCTCGATCTCGACGAAGGTCACGTCGGCGACGCACCACGGCTTGGGGATGGTTTTCTTGGCCATCCGGCCAGAATGGGCCGAAATCCGGGCGAAAGATAGGCTTCAGAAAGGGCGGCGTTTACCCCGCTTACCGTGGAATGAAGTCCACGGCTACCATGGGTCGTCCCGATGGGACGGAAACGGGTGCGGTGTAAGCCACTTGAGTCAACGGCTATCATGGGTCGTCTCGATGGGACGGAGAACTGTTATGCTGCTACAGGAAACCGAGTTCTTGGAACATCATGTGAGACTCATTTTTCCCGCCGGACTCGATGACCTGTCCGTGGCCGACGATGATGCGATCGAAGTCCCATGTCATGATTTGCTCAAGCGAACTCCTGAAGGCGGCTTTTTCCTTTATCGCTCCACGAAAGCGCTTCGACATGCCTGGAGCATGGTGGAAGCCGAGGGCGGGGTAGAGCAGGAGCTTCGTCCACAGGCTGGGGGCCTTCACGTAGTTGAAGATCAGGTCGGTGACGATCAAGGTCCGCGACGAGCGGTGCAGGAAAACGTATTCGCCGAAGGAGGGGACACCATCGATTATCAGGATGTCGATTTCTCCGGACCACTCAAGTGGAGCTTCGGCGAGGGATTGGACAGGGAGGCCAGATGGATTCTTGAAGCCGGGAGGGGCGTAGTAGGGGATTTCAGGAAAAGCGGACTGGCCTTCGCGGCTGAAGGTATCGTGATCCAGCATGGATTCGACCAGCCAGGAAGGGGTGCCCAGTTGTCGGATGGCCTTGGTGTCGGAGGTCGTGAAGGGTCCGGTCGAGTGGATGAGCAGATTTCCCGAGCTCAAGCGGATGACCGTGACATTGCGGATGATGTCGGCTCCGAAGACCCGGAGGGGGTAGGTCAGCAGCCAGATGTTTTCAGAGAGGTTCCGCATGGGTGGGGGTCTATTGAGCGGCAGTTCTTCCGAAGTGCAACGACGGTTTCCCGAAGAGCGGCATTTTCCGGGATCGGTCGATTTTCCGTGCGCGGATGGCGAATGCGCCTTTCCTTCGTGCGGGACGAACGATGAGCGATGAACCGACCAGCGAGAGCGAAGAGCTCGTGACCAATCCGGCGCCGGGTTTGCGCCAGGATTTGGCGGTGCTGACGAAGGTAAGGCTGAACGTGTTCGTGCTGATCACGACCTTTTTCGGGTTCCTGCTGGCTTCGAAGGGTCAGGACTTCGACCTGATGCTGCTGGTCCACACTTTGGTTGGCACGGCCGCGGCGGCTTTCGGTTCGGCGGCTTTTAATCAGCTGATGGAGGTGGATTTGGATGCGCGGATGAAGCGCACGGCGGACCGGCCCTTGCCCTCGCGGCGGATGGATCCGTTGCTGGCCTTTGGGGTGGGATGGATTCTCTCGGCGGCGGGTATCATCCACCTGGCGGTGAAAGTCGGGACCCTCCCGGCGGTGCTGGCGGCCGTGACGGTGGCGGTCTATGTGTTCATTTATACGCCGATGAAGCGGCTCAGCAGCGCCAACACGCTGGTCGGGGCCATCCCCGGGGCGATCCCGCCGGTGATGGGCTGGGTGGCGGTGCCGGGGCATGGCCTGGATCAGGGCGCTGCGTTTCTCTTTGCGCTGCTTTTCCTGTGGCAACTGCCGCACTTCGTGGCGATCAATTGGTTGTGCCGTGAGGAATATGAAGCGGCCGGCTACAAGATGTGGAGCGACGGGGATGTTTCGGGGCGACGGAGTGCGCTGCTGAGTGCGGTTTTCTCGTTGTTTTTGGCATTTCTGCCGCTTTGGCCATGGCTGAGCGGTCTGACGCCGGGTATTCCGGGTCACATCGCGCTTGGCGGAGGGGTGTTGTTGGGGCTGATCATGGCGGGGCTTTCGGGCCGCTTCATGCGGGATGGCGAGCGGACTTCTTTCCGCAAGCTGTTCTTGTTTACCTTGCTCTACCTACCTCTCGAGCTGGGATTACTTGCGTTTGCATGGAGGTAGTCTAGTTTCCGCCGCCCCATGAAGCGGTATCCTGCTGAAGACCTCGAACCGGCCGTTCGCGACCCGAAGAAACTGCGATTCACCGGGATCGTGCTGGTGGCCCTGATGCTCGTCAGCGGCTTCGGCATCCTGATCGCTTACAATCAATCAGCGAAGCGTCAGGCAGGGGACGATCGTCCGGCCCTGGGGCAGGGGCGCTTGGATAAGAATTTCCGCGTCTGGCGTCAGGATGAAGGCGAGGCCGGATTGCTGGATCTGGCGGGGGATGTGTTCGTGATTTCCCCGGTCAGCTTTGAACAGCCCGAGGGATGGAAGGAGACGCGGAAGGTTTTGGAGAAGCTGAAGGAGCGTTACGGGGATCGCGAGGATTTCCACATCGTGATGCTGACGGTCGATCCGGAGAACGAGCCTCCTGCCAAGCTGGCGGAGTATGCCAAGGAACTAGGTGCTGAGTTGCCGTTCTGGTGGCTGGCAGGAGCGAGTGAAGACAGCGTGCACAAGTTTCTCAAACGTCGTCTGAAGGCGCAGCTCGTTCCGCAGGAGAAGGATGGTACGTGGGAGTATGATCCTTCGCTGGTGTTGATTGATCGCGACCGCCATCTGCGGCAGGCCACGGTCCGCGCCAAGAACAAGGACGGCAAGGAATTGAACTTCCGCAATCCGGTTCCCTTCGATTTTGAACAAGCCGCCAAGTGGGATGCGGAAGGTCGTTCCGAGGGTTTGGAAAAGAGCAATGTCGAGACGCTCGAGGAGATGCTTTACGAAACAATCGACTACGTGCTCGAGCAACCGGCAGCCGATGAGCCTCCGCCCTCTAACAAGTCATGAATCGCAAAGCTCAAACCATTCTCATCTATTCTGCGGTCATCGTTCTTTCGGTGGCGATGCTGATCTTCTTCCGCGGACTTGGTGAACAGGTGCCGGAAGCGGAGTTGTCGTTGGTGTCGAATGCCGGCCGTGAGGAAATCGAGGAGATGTTCGAGATCGAGAAGGACATCGAGTTGACCAATCAGGATGGGGAAGCGGTGAAGCTCTCCGACATCAAGGGTGAGGTGACCTTGATTGCCCAGTTTTTTGCCGTCTGCCCGCATTGTGCGGTGCGCAACGGCAAGGAGTTGGTGGAGATCTACAAGCAGTTTGAAAGCGATCCGGATTTCAGGATCGTTTGCATCACGGTCGATCCCGAGACCGATCAGGTCGAGCAACTGAAGTCCTATGGCGAGGCGCTCGGTGCCGACTCGAAGAACTGGTGGTTCGTGCGGGCCGAGGGGGAGCAGGCGACTCACGACTATCTCGAGAACACGCTGAAGTTTTTCAAGATCAAGCGCTGGAGGAATCCGGTGGACATCGCCAGCAATGGGCGCTTTTCCCACGACATGGGATTCCTGCTGGTTGATCGGGATTTCAAGGTGATTGGCAAATGGCCTTTGGTATCGGCACGATCGGATGAAGCTGTGGAGCGTGATCCCGGACTCTACGGCCGGCTGAAGCTGGAGATGTATGATCGTATCCGAAAAGAACTCGATAAGCAATGAGTGAGGAACGTTCCGAGTGGTTGGCGAAGCCTGAAAACGAGGTGCTTTATCGCAAGCTCAGGGTGGTCGCCTGGGTGCTGACGGTCGTGGTGCTGGGTTTGGTGGCGGTGATGCAGAAGGTGCGCATTCCATTGCCTGAAGGCTGGGATACTTCGATGTTGCCGCCGTTTCATGCCGGGGTGAATGCCGCGGGAGCCGTCGTGCTGATTCTTGCGCTGGTGTTCATCAAGCAGGGCAAGGTTGCAGCTCATCGGGCGGCGATGCTGACGGCGATGGGCCTGTCGGTATTGTTTCTTCTTTCCTACGTCGCCTACCATATGACGAACGATCCGACCCGCTACACCGGCGAGGGTCCGATGCGGACGGTCTATTTCTTTCTGTTGATCACCCACATCATTTCGGCGGCGGTGAGTTTTCCGTTCATTCTCTTTACACTGGTTGCCGCGCTGACCAATCGCTTTGCGGCTCATCGACGGATGGCGCGCTGGGTGTTTCCGCTTTGGCTCTACGTCGCGATCACGGGGCCGGTGTGTTACCTGATGTTGCGGCCTTACTATTGAAGCTTGGCCGTGGACGGCAGGAAAGGCAGAGTCCGCGGAGTTTTCCCAACGTATGAAAGTTCTCAGCTATCGCGATTCCGGCTATGCCTCGTTCGTCAAGACCCTGAATCGCCGCGCGATTCCCGGCGATGATGTGCGGGACCTGGTTTCGGGGATCATCTCCGATGTCGCGGTTAGAGGTGACGAGGCGCTCTTCGACTATGCCAAGCGATTTGATCGGGTGGAGCTGACGTCAAAGCGTCTTTTCGTCAGCGAGGCTGAGTTCGCGGAGGCGAAGAAGGCCGTCTCTCCGGCGACGAAGAAGGCAGTGGCGGCAAGCTTGAAGAACATCACCGGGTTTGCGAAGCGCAGCTTGCGGAAAGACTGGTCATATCGGAATGCGGAAGGTGCACGCGTGGGCGAGCGCTTCACGCCATTTGATCGTGTGGGAGTCTATGTTCCCGGTGGGAAGGCACCGCTGGTATCGACGGCTTTGATGACGGCGGGCTTCGCCAAGGCGGCGAAGGTTCCGGAGATTCTCGGAGCGACGCCTTGTGGTCCGGATGGAAAGGTGAATGCAGCTTTGCTTTACGCTTTGTACGCATCCGGGGTGCGTGAAGTGATCAAGGTCGGGGGGGCACAGGCGATTGCGGCGATGGCTTTGGGAACGAAGTCGGTGCGTCCGGTCGACCGGGTCTTTGGGCCAGGAAACAAGTTTGTGGTCGAGGCGAAGCGACAGTTGGTCGGTGCGGTATCGATTGATCTGTTGCCGGGGCCGAGTGAGATCCTTGTGTTGGCCGACAAGATGGGGAATGCTGAGTTCATTGCCGCGGACCTACTGGCCCAGGCCGAGCACGGCGGGGACAGCGTGATTGGCTTCGTGAGTGATTCGAAGGCATTGATTGGAAGGGTCCGGAAAGCGATTGATCGGCAGTTGAAGACGCTTTCGCGGGCGGACTACATTCGTGAAGTGATCAAGAAGGAGACATTCGTTTTACATGTGAAATCGTTCGCCGATGGCGTGGCGATTTCGAATGATTTCGCGCCCGAGCACTTGTCGTTGATCTGTGCCGAAGAGAAAAGGTGGTTGCGCGAGATCCGCACGGCCGGGGCGATTTACGTCGGCAATTATTCGGCGGTTGCCGTCGGTGATTTCCTGGCCGGACCAAGTCACACCTTGCCGACGGGTGGCGGGGGACGTTCGTTCTCCGGATTGAGAGCGGATCAATTCCAACGCCGGACGAGTGTGGTGAAACTTGATGCCGGAGCGGTGAAGAAATCGCTGGCCTCGGTGGAAGAATTTGCTCGGATCGAAGGCCTCGACGCGCACGGGCGCTCGGTGAGCATCCGGGTGGAGGGTTGAGTCCGAGGTGGGGGTGAGTTGAGTCCGAGAGTTGGAGGAGCCGCCTCGTTGCCCCGTCGGGGCAGATCATGATAGCCGTGGGCTTCAGCCCACGGAGAGGGGATCGTTGTATTTCCGTCGCGTCGCGACGGTTCATGTCGTTCGACCCTCTTCAGCCAAACACATAGGCTTCATCAAAATCGACGCCGTGCTTTTCCAAGAAAGAGCGGTACTCATCTTCGAAAGTCTTGTGACGATGATGCTCGCGCTGATTGGCGATGTATTTGACGACATCGGGAATAGCGGAGGGGCTCACGGTGAAAGCGCTGTATCCATCTTGCCATGCGAAGTGGGCATTGGTGAGGTTTTCGGAATTGATCCACAAAGAGCTTCCGCCTTTGAGTTGCTTGATTGCTTCCGCGACGGCCATCGTCTTGGGGATTTCGATAAGGAGATGGACGTGGTTTTCAATGCCTCCGATACGGATGGCGTGGATCTTGTTTCGTTGGGCGATGCCGGCGAGATAGGCCCAGACTTTTGATTCGATCTTTTCGTGGATGATCGGTGATCGGTCTTTGGTGCTCCAAACGCAATGGTAGAGCAGGCGGGTGTAGGTGTTCGCCATGTCGACCGGGATGATGCGTCGCTACGCGACGCGGATCAAGAGGGGAAGTCGTCCGTGGGTTGAAACCCACGGCTATCATGGGGGGTCGCTACGCGACCTCGGTGGGGTGCACGTTGAGGTGGGGTGCGCGGTGAGTTGGGGTGCGCGTTGAGTTGGGGTGCGCGTTGAGTTGGGGTGCACGTTGAGTTGGGGTGCACGTTGAGTTGGGGTGCACGTTGAGGTGGGGTGCGCGGTGCTGCTGCGAAACAAAGTGGGTTGGTCTCAGCGGCGAGGTGGCTCCTTTGACGAGATGAGTCATCGCGGCTCGATTCGAACTGTATCGCAGTTGGTCCGCTATGCGGCTTTTCCTATTTCAGGGCTCCAACGATGGTGCGGACATTATGGCGCATCATGGACTCGTAGGAATCGGTGGTCGAGCCGTCGGCGTTGAGCGGGGGGGCGAGAGTGACGCCCGCTTCTTCTGTTAGAGCTGCGAGGGTCTTTGGGTTGGAGGCGGTTTCGGGGAAGATGACGGGGACCTTGGAGGCTTGGAGCTCGTTGATGAGCTTGGCGAGTGTGCGGGGATCCGGCATCTGCTCTCGGTTGATTCCGCTGACGGGGATGGCTTTGAAGCCGTAGTCGCGACAGAAGTAACCGAAGGCGGCGTGGGCAGTGGCAAGAATGCGGTTTTTCTGGGGAATCCGGGCGATTTCGCGACGAGTCCATCGCTCCAGTTCGTTGAGGGTTTCGCGATAGGCGAGGGCGTTGGATTGATAGACTTCCGCGCCTTCGGGATCGGCTTGGGAAAAGGCCTTGGCAGTAAGCGTGGTGGCCCGGCGGAAGTGATCGATCGAGTGCCACCAATGCGGATCGATGGCGTGATCGTGATGATCGTGATCCGGGTCGTTGCAGGCCCCTTCCATCGAAGGAAGCTGGTCACCGAGAATGACGAGCTCACTCGACGAGGGGATGATCGTCCGAAGATTGGCGAGGTAGCTTTCCAGGCCCATGCCGGAAGCGAGGAAAATGTCGACATCGCCCATTTCGCGTAGTTGCTCGGGGGCAGGCTCGAAATGGTGGGGGTCCGAATTTTTTCCGAGCAGATCGATCACGACGACGCGCTCGCCGCCGACCTGGCGGGCAAGGTCACCGAGAAGCGGATGCAGGCTGGCGACCCGCAGTTCAGCTGCGAAAAGCGTGGGGGCGAGAAGGAGAGAAATAAGGCAGGACCAGAAGCGCATGCAGGTAGAATGCATCTGATTTATACTATTGCAAGTGAATTGCGTTAATGAGGGGTTGCGGTGAGTCAATCCGGGGTCTAGATCGGGTCCATGAGGATTGTGCTCGCTTCGACATCGCCCCGGCGGCGGGAATTGCTGGTCCGGGAGGGTTTGAAGTTCGAGGTGATGGCTTCTCCCGCCGAGGAGCTGCATGATGAGAGCATGCCATTGGCGGAACTCTGCGAGAGGAATGCGGAATTGAAGGCTCTGGGCGTTCAGGTTCCGGATGCGGTGGTGATCGGGGCTGATACCCTCGTTTGGATCGATGGAGATCCGCTCGGCAAACCCGGCAGTCTGGATGAGGCGAGAGCGACTTTGAGACGACTAGCAGGGCGTTCCCACACGGTTTGCACCGGGGTTTGTCTGGTCTTTCCCGGAGGAAAGGTCGAGCGCTTCCACGAGCTGACGGAGGTTCGCTTCAAGGCATTCGGCGAAGAGGTGATCGAGGCCTATTTCGAAAAGGTGGATCCGCTGGACAAGGCGGGTGCCTACGGGATCCAGGAACATGGCGCGATGCTGGTGGAGGGCATTGAGGGGAGCTTCGACAATGTCATGGGACTGCCGGTATCCCTGCTGATGGAGCGGCTCAGTGCTTGCGGGATCGCTTCAGGATGAGTTGAATTGCCGCAGGTGATTCTCCCACGACGATACCCGGTTCTGTTCAACCCCAAGGCCCGCAGCCAGAGGGGGCGTCGGGCTTTGGAATTTCTGATGGACAATGCGGCGGGTCTGGCGCTTTACGCGACCCGTTCTGCAGAGGAGGCCGAAGCGCTTTCGCGTCGATTTGCCGAACAGGGTGAGGACATTGTGATCGCTGCCGGTGGTGATGGCACCCTCAATGCGGTGGTCAAGGGGCTTGCGGGCACGAGGACGGCGCTTGGCGTGTTGCCGACCGGGACGATGAATGTTTTCGCGCGCGAGCTGGGGATTCCGTATGACCATCTCGACCGCGCCTTTGAAGTGATTCTCGAGGGTCATGTTAGGGAAGTGGATTTGTTCGAAGCCAACGGAACGCCATTCGTGCAAATGGCGGGTGTGGGCTTTGATGCGGCGGTGATCGAGGAGACCACTTGGGAGAGCAAAAAGATGCTTGGTCCTTTGGCCTATCTTTTGTCGGCGGTAAAGGTGCTCGGCGAGCGGCCGCCATTGATGACGGTGAAGGCTGATGACGGTCGTGTGGAAGAGGGCGTGGCGGTGCTGGCTGGCAATGGCTCGCTCTATGGCGGTCAGTTCAAGCTCTTCCATAAGGCGGACAACAACGATAACAAACTGGATGTGCTGGTCTTCAAGGAGGCGGGCTACAAGCTGGTGCTGGATTCGCTGCGGGGCATCGCGCTTGGCGGTGTGGATTTCAGTAATTCGACGGTCGAGTACTTTCAGACGGAGTCGCTCGAGGTCACGGCTGACCGGATGGTGCCGTTGGAGGTTGATGGCGAGCTTGTGGGGCGTACCAGGCATGTGGTCTTCCGGGACGATCAGCCCGAGAGTCTGCGCGTGCTGGCGCCACGGGAGCCGATTGGAACGCGCTTCGAGGAGTCGCTCAAGGCGATGATGGCGTGGACGAAAAAGACCGTGGGAGGTCCGCCGACGTGAAGACTCCAGGTCGAGGAAAGAAGTTTTTGAAGCGTTTGGCGCTGACGCTGTTCACGCTAGTCTGTCTCGGAGTGGCGTTCATCGTTTGGGCGAATGTGGCTGCGGTGTTGGCAGGGGCTGGCAAACTCTACGACGATCCATCGCGTCTGCCGGATGGCGGGGTGATGCTGGTTTTCGGATGCGACGACCGGATCGATGGCCGGGAGAATCTCTATTTTCGCTACCGGATCGATGCTGCGGCCGAAGTATGGAAAGCGGGCAAGGCGCGCTGCGTGATTGTTTCCGGCGACAATCGCACGAAGTACTACAACGAGCCCAAGCGGATGCGGCAGGCCCTGATTGAAAAAGGGATACCAGCCGACAAGATCATCTGCGACTACGCCGGCCTTCGTACTTTGGATTCGGTGGTGCGCGCGAAGGAGATTTTTGGTGTCGAGAATGTGATTTTCATTTCTCAACGTTTCCAGAATGAACGCGCGTCCTATCTGGCGAAGGCCAAGGGGTTTGAGAGCTATTCAGGATTCAACGCGAAGGACGTGGAAGGCCAGGGAGGACTCAAAACGCGGCTGCGCGAGATTGGTGCCCGCGTCAAGATGTGGCTCGATGTGCGAGTGCTGGATACCCAGCCCAGGCACTTTGGGGAGAAGGTTCCGTTGCCGGAATAGGGAGGGTCAGCCGCCTGCCGCGATCATGACGATTTCCAGCTCGGAGCCATCGCTGATCGTCGTCTTGGAATAGTCGGCGGGCAGGACGGGATTGCGGTTCAATTCGATGACGACCGGCTTGCCGGCGAGACCGAGTTCGGCGAGCAGGGAATCGATTCGGAATTCGGTGGCATCGAAAGTCCGGGAGGTGCCGTTGATGGTGAGAGTCATGGAGGTCAGGAGCCGAGAATGGCTTCGTCCCAGTCTTTCCAGACGGGATCGAGGCCGCGTTGCTTGAGCATGGCGGCGACTTCTGCGGGGGAGCGCGAGTCGTCGATCTTGAATTGTTCGGTGGCGCGTTCACAGCCGGAGGCGTTCTCCATTTCCACACGGCGTCCTTTCACGGTGAGGTGGAGGTCGTCGTGACCGGCGCCGGTGTATCCTCCGGGTTCGGTCTTTGCGCCGGCAGACATCGTGGTGATGCCGAGTGGCGCGAGGGAGTCGCGGAGGCGGGCAGGTTCGCGGGTTGAAAGAACGATGCCGACCTGGGGAAAGCAGATGCGGAAGGCGGCGACGAGCTGGACGAGGGAGCGATCGGAAAGGAAGAGATCCGGATCCGGCTGATACTCGTAGTTTCCTGCGTAGGGGCGCATGCGCGGGAAGGCGATGGTGAACTGGGCTTTCCAGCAATGTCGGTAGAGATACTCCAAGTGAGCGGCGAGGGCCATGGCTTCATGGCGCCATTCGGCGAGGCCGAAGAGGGCACCGATGCCAATCCGCCGGAATCCGCCGGCATAGGCGCGTTCCGGGCAGTCGAGCCGCCAGTCGAAGTTTTTCTTCGGCCCGGCGGTGTGAAGCGTGGTGTAGGTCGGGCGATGGTAGGTTTCCTGATAGACGATCAGGCCTTCCGCGCCGTGTCCGACGATTTCGGCGTACTGGTCGTCCTCCATCGGGCCGACCTCAATGCCAAGGGTCGGGATGAAACCTTTAAGGGCATCGAGACATTCCTGAAGGTAGCCATCGGAAACGAATTTCGGGTGTTCGCCGGCAACCAGCAGGATGTTGCGGAAGCCAAGGGTGTGGAGGTGTTTGGCTTCCTGCACGACCTGAGCGACAGTCAAGGTGGTGCGCAGGATGGCGTTGTCGCGGGAGAATCCGCAGTATTTGCAGTTGTTGACGCACTCGTTTGAGAGGTAAAGCGGAGCGAAGAGCCTCATGGTGCGGCCGAAATGGTAGCGGGTGAGGCGTTGGGACTCGCGGGCGAGGTGCTCAAGCTGGGAATCGGAGGTGGGCTCGATCATCCTTCCGAAGCGCCTGAGGAGCGCGGACGGTTGGCTGAGGAGTTGGTCGAACTGTTCGGAAAAGGCCATCGGCGGCGGGAACTTGGACTAGCCGGCGGCCGAGGTCAAAAGCTGATGAGTGCCGTGAGGCTTGCCAAGGGGGCGATCGGCGGGTTTTCTTGAGTTCAAGCCCATGAACGAACCTGTCGTCTGCAAACCCACCCCCTGGTTTCTTCTGCGAGCCGCAGCGATGATCCTGATGTTCGGAGTCTTTGCCGTGCTTTTCTACAAAGACGGCAAGACAGGCTATCGTGAAGCGAATCTCTCCTACTACCTCTCCGAGTCATTCAAGAAGGCCGCCGAGGATTACACAGCCAGCGGGGCCGCGATGAGTCCGGAGGAGTGGAAAGCCTACGCAGCCGCGCAGGAAGTGTCCGTCCCGGAGGATGCCACACTGCTGCCTGAAGGCACGGCACTGCCGATCATGTGGCCTGAGATGCTTCAGGATCACGCCGCGATGGCAGAGAAAGGGGTGAGCAACCCGAAGGCTTATTTTGATACGTATCGGCAGGACACGGGTCTCGCAAAGAGTCCTCCTGAGAAGGCTTTCACGCAGAGGAAGATTCAGGAACAGTGGTGGGTCTTCGGGGTCTGCGTGATCCTGCTGGTGATTGCGCTGTTCTTCCTCCTTCGAACGCTGGGTCGGAAAATGGTGATCGATGGCGATACCTTTCAGCCCGCGGGTGGCAAAGCGGTGGCCATCAAGGATCTGGTGCGGCTTGATCTGAGGAAGTGGAGCGGCAAGGGTCTGGCAGTGGCGTGGGCGGACGATGGGTCCGGGGGCGAGCGGAAGATCCGGATCGATGGATTGACCTACGGCGGTTTCAAGGCTGAGGACGGAGAACCGGCGGAGAAACTGATGGAAGCCCTGAAGGCGAGATTTTCCGGGGAAATCATCGATTATGAAGCCGAAGAGGAAGAATCCGGGGAGAGCGCCGGCAAGGATGCCTCAGAACCCCGAGTTTAGAACTTTTTCGGGGTTGCCAAGATCCGGCTTCATCGCGTAAGCCCTTTTGCAGTTCCAACTAGAATTACACCATGTCTGACAAGAGCATCGAAGACCGCGTTAAGGACATCATCGTCGACCAGCTCGGCGTTAATGCCGACCAAGTGAATCCTGAGGCCAAATTCATCGAGGATCTCGGTGCTGACTCGCTGGACACGGTCGAGCTGGTGATGGCGTTCGAAGAAGAATTCGAAATCGAAGTGCCTGACGAAGAGGCCGAAAAGCTCCAGTCCGTCGGTGACGTGATCACCTACGTGACCAAGGCCAAGGGCTGATTCCAGTCATCTGAAATTTTTCAGTGGCGGGCGGGCTCCATCAAGGGTCCGCCCGTTTTCTTTGCACATTGGCGGTTATCATCGAACATGGCGCATGCATTCTCCTGACGACATTCAATACGCGATGGAGTCGACCCGGGTTCTGTTGGAGCCGGATCGACGGATCGATACCTTCGGGGAGACCCGGTTCGAGTTCCTGCTCTTGAGCGAATTGATGGACAGCGCCGGGAAGATCCGGATCCGCAGTGGGGAGGTCGAGGCTCTCAAGCCACAGATTGTCCGACCCGACGGATACTCGGAGATTGAGCTCGAGGGATTCACGGACAAGGCTCGCGAACGTTTTGACGCGATGGTTGAGAAAATGCGGGCCCAAGGTCAGGACCTAGCGTTCTTGAACTATGGATTCCGCTTCAAGCGGGGCCAGGTCAACGAGGAGATCGTCCATGATTCGCTGGAGGTCGTGCGAGATCGTGTCATGGAGGCCGAGCGCATCGCGGGAAACCCTGCCAAAGCGGTAATCGAAGGCGTGGATGACGCGTGGGAGGTATCGATCTTCAAGTTCAGTTTCGAGATGATCCTGAGATCTTGGGCGATCAACCGATTCGACTTCCAGAGACGCGGACTTCTCTAGATGATTGCTCCAGCATGAGCCTCTGGATGCTGATCAAAATCGTCGCGGGCCTGATGGTTCTCGGTGTGGTCGTGCTTACGGGAATGGTCGTCCGTCACGTGCGTTACGAGCCTGTGGGCGGGGTTCTCGGCGAAATGGTGCCGGTCCATGTTGAAGGCAAGCCACTGCTTGCGTTGCCGGAAGCCGATTCTGAACTGCCGGAGATTGATCCCGGAGCCAAAATTTTTGAGAAGGCGCGCGAACTGATTGCCATTGGTGATTTGCAGGGTGCGAGAGACAAGCTGAGGACGGTCGTCAGCATCTACCCTCGTTCCAAAGCTGCCAGCGAGGCGCGCAGGATTGTGGGTGAAATGAATCTGGATGAGCTGTTGTCGGCCGGCCGGATGACCAACAAGAAGGTCTACGTCGTCAAACGGGGGGATTCCTATTTGGGAATCGCTGCGAAGTTCGACACGAGCCTCGACATGATCATGCACCTCAATGGACTGATGGACTTGAAGTCGCTGCAGCCCGGGGACGAGTTGACCGTGATGCCGCTCGATTTCAAAGTGCTCATCGAACCTCAGAAGAAGGTGCTTTCGCTGTGGGATGAGGATCGATTTGTTCGTGAATACCCCCTTCTTGCGGTGGTGGGAGCTCCATCTGGAGATTTGAAGTCAAAGATCGATGGGAAGGGCGGGATGCTGGGAGATCGCCGGGTGCCTCCTTCCTCGTCCGACTACCGTGGTGCCATCAAGTTCTTCAGCATCGGGCGAGTGCCAGCGATGATCACCGCCCTGCCGGAGAAAGCATCGGTGGCCGAGGATGAGCTTGCTCAAGGCTTTTATCTGGCTCCTGCCGATGCCGAAGAATTGGCGCTTTTGCTCCGAGTGGGGAATGAGGTGGAATTCCGTTCCTCGACCCGCTAAATTCACGCCACGCCGACACTGATTTCCTGATGCAGCTCCTTGAATTTGAAAAACCCATTGCCGAACTCGAACGCGAGTTGGACAAGCTTCGGACCCAATCCGTTTCCCAGAACATCGACATGTCCTCGGAAATTGCCACCATGGAGGCCAAGGTCGCCGAGACGCGGCGACAGATTTACAAAAACCTGACTTCATGGCAGCGAGTACAGATTGCCCGTCATACCCAGCGGCCCTTCATGCTTGATTACCTGGCTCACTCATTCACCAACTTTTGTGAGTTGCACGGTGATCGGCGGATCGGCGATGATCACGCGATGCCCGGAGGCTTTGCCACGATCGGGGATCAGCGGGTGGTGGTCGTGGGGCACCAGAAGGGGCGGGACACGAAGGAGAATCTTAAACGGAATTTCGGCAGTGCCAACCCGGAGGGCTACCGCAAGGCGATGCGGCTGATGAAGCTTGCCGAGAAGTTCAAGTTGCCGGTGGTGTGCATGATCGATACGCCGGGCGCCTATCCCGGTATCGGCGCGGAGGAGCGGAACATTGCGGAAGCGATTGCCTACAACCTGCGTGAGATGATGTTGCTTCAGGTGCCGATTGTGGCCGTGGTACTTGGTGAAGGAGGATCCGGCGGAGCTCTCGGGATCGGAGTGGCGGACCGGGTGCTGATGCTTGAAAATTCCTACTACTCGGTGATTAGTCCGGAAGGTTGTGCGGCCATTCTGTGGAAGCACCGCAAGCATGCTCCGGAAGCCGCTGAAGCCATGAAATTGGCCGCACCCGACCTGTTGAAACTCGGCTTGATCGACGGCGTCATTCCGGAAGCCATGGGTGGGGCGCATCACGACCACGTGGCGACTGCGGCCTCGCTCAAGGAATCGGTGTTAGGTCAAATTGAAGAACTCTCGAAGCTCTCGGTGAAGAAAATGTTGGATCAGCGCTACGACAAGTTCCGGTCCTTTGGTGAGTGGAACGGTTGAGGCAGAAAAGGGCCATCATGCCCTGTGCTTGGTGCCTGGGCGTCGCTGTGAGGCGAGCTCCTTGAGTTGTCCGAAAGGGCGGGAGCGCCCTTGGTCCCTGCTAAAGACCCGCACACCAAAGGGCGGCGTGGATTTTGAAGTCCACTGCGAGCCCCTCGTCTTCCTTCTGTCTGAGCCAGGTTCTGAGCTCCGCTCGCGGCACGAGATGGATTTTGATCTCTTCCTCCCCCACACCGCCGCCAGCTTCACGCTTGTCTAGATCGGTGGCGAGAAAGAGATGGGTGAACTCGCTGGTCAAGCCAGCGGAGGTCGGTGAAACGATCAGGGTCTCGATCTTGCCGGCGTAGTATCCGGTTTCCTCGAGCAGTTCGCGGTGAGCGGTGGCGGCAATCGCTTCGCCGCGGTGCTCGTCCTCATCGCCCACCAGTCCTGCAGGAATTTCGATCACCGGACGCTGGACCGGGACGCGGAATTGTTCGATGAGAACGACCTCGTCTTCGCGCGTAATGGCGAGGACTCCGACCGAGGATTCGGCATTGGGACGCCGGACAAAGTCCCACCGTCCGATGCGGTAAACTCCGAGCCAGCGGGTTTCAAAGAGAGTTTCGGTCATTGAATGCTAAGAATCATTGGTCGATCTGCGTAGAACGGGGCATACTGCCACCTAACGAGATGCCCCGCCACGATTTCCTGATTCCGCTGAATTTCAAGCACCGCGTGTGTTTTACACGCGATGCCTTTTCGTCGGACAATTCATTGCTGGCCGAACTGTTGGAAGAAGGAGGAGGGCGCCGGGTGCTCGTGCTTGTGGAAGAAGCGGTGGTTGATTTGTGGCCGAAGCTCGCCTCGGAGATCGAAGGCTATTTTGCCGATCTGGGATTTGATTGGCGTGGAATCAGGGTTCTGAAGGGGGGTGAGACGGTGAAAAATGGCGACGAGTTGGTGGAAGCTGTTTGGCACACGATCGATGAAGAACACATCGACCGGCATTCGTACGTGATCACGATTGGTGGCGGAGCTTTTCTGGATGCCACGGGCTTCGCGCTGGCGACGGCTCATCGCGGGGTTCGTCTTGTTCGTTTTCCGACGACGACGCTTTCCCAGGATGACAGCGGAGTGGGGGTAAAGTGCGCCGTCAATCGCTTTGGCAAGAAGAACTGGGTCGGTGCCTTTGCGGTGCCGTTCGCGGTGGTGAATGATTTTCAGTTTTTGCACAGTCAGGATGAGGAAACGCGACGGGCTGGTCTGATCGAGGCGGTGAAGGTGGCGCTGGTGAAGGATGACGAATTCTTCCAATGGATTTCGATGAACATGGAGGCTCTGGCCGAACTCAAGCCGGAGGTGTTAGAGGAATGTGTCGAGCGCTCGGCGCTGCAACATGCCAAGCATATTGCGGAAGGGGGCGACCCTTTCGAATCGGGGAGCAGCCGTCCGCTTGATTTCGGACATTGGGCGGCCCACAAGCTCGAGCAGTTGAGTGGTTTTTCCCTGAGCCATGCCCATGCGGTTGCGGTCGGGCTGGCCTTGGATACCCTTTACTCGGCGAAGTGTGGCCTGCTGCGCGAGTGTGACGCGGAGCGGGTGATCGATGTGATCGAAATGCTGAAATTGCCGCTTTGGCACGAGGCCCTGGATCTGCGTGATGAAGACGGTCGCCGCCGGATTCACGAGGGACTCGAGGAATTTCGGGAGCACCTCGGTGGTGAGCTAACGGTCTTGCTGCTTCGAGAACTCGGTCGTGGTCAGGATGTCCACCACCTCGATGAAGGCTTGGTCGATTCCTGCTTGGATGAGCTGAGGAGACGCTATGCAGTTGTGAAGAAGGCGGAAGGGCGCTGTTGAGGAAATAGGGAGACGGACTTTGGAAGTCCGTTGTTGGGCCCATAAGGACTCTCGATGCCCAAGGCCTTCCCTGAAAGGATAGTGCCTTTTGGTGGGACCAAAGGAGTTGCAAACTCCTTCTCCATATTCAGTCGTCGCGGCCGGGAGAGCGGCGGAGGTTTTTCTTGTTAGAGAGGATGCGCTTGTCGGCGACAGAGCGCTGTTTGGAGCGTCGGGAGCGACGGCGCTTTTGACGACGCACTTTTTCCATCTCCTGCTGACGTTTGGAGGCTTTGCCGAGGCGGATTTCGTCGAAAGCATCACAGAGGTCACGGCGGGCCTGATAGCGATTCATCTCGCGGGAGCGAGACGATTGATTTTTGACTTCGATGCCGCTGGGCTCGTGCTTGAGATAGACGCAAGAGTGGGTCTTGTTGATTTTCTGACCGCCTGCCCCGGAGCCGAGAATAAACTTCTCGATCAGATCGGCTTCGAGGATGCCGAGCTTTGCCATGCGTTCATCGAGCGCGGCCTGTTTTTCGGGACTCACCATTTGTGATGTTGGGAAGCGTCAAGTTCAAGGCTTCTGGATTCGATTTCTGTAGGCGGTGACCGCTTGCGTGATGCTTGAGGAGAGATCGGCTTCGGGTTGGGCAAATGGGGGGACGAACCAGGGGTAGCTGCCTAACAGGTCGGTGATGACGGCGACTTCTCCGTCGCAACTCTCGCCGCCGCTGCCAATACCGATGGTGGGAACGCTGAGTTCGGCAGTGAGATGGCGCGCGACTTCCGGGATGACGCTTTCGAGCACGATGGCGAAGACGCCGGCTTCGACCAGAGCGTTGGCTCCCTCGAGCAGGGCGCTCGCTTGTTCGGGAGTTTTTCCTTTCTTCCTGTAGCCGCCTTCTTCGAGGACACGTTGAGGAAGCATGCCGATGTGGCCGCAGACGGGAATGCCCATCGTGGTGATGGCATGGACCTTTTCCGCCTGCCGGATGCCGCCTTCGAGTTTTACCGCTTCGGCGCCGGCATCGATGAGTCGTCTGGCATTGTCCAATGCCATGGCGGGGGTGTCGTAGCTGTTGATCGGGAGGTCGGCGACGACGATGGCTTTCGTCTTCGCGCGGGCAACCGCCGCGGTGTGGTGGAGCATGTCCTCCATCGTGACGTGGGTGGTATCGGGAAAGCCGAGGACAACCATGCCCAGCGAGTCGCCGACAAGCAGCAGATCGACCCCCGCTTCGTCCAGGAGTCTGGCGGTCGGGTAGTCGTAGGCTGTCAGGGTCGCGAGGCGTTTGCCGTTCTTCCGCTGAAGGATGGCTTGGGCTTTTTCGAGGCCGGTCACGGGAGGAACATCAGGTTTGGGAAGGCAGGTGACAAGTCAGGTGACTACCAGGCTCCCTGGACGAGTGCCAGAGGGGGCTCATCGGTATCGAGATGCGAGAGGTGCTCGGCGATGGTGACGCCGTCTCCCGGAAGGATGAGTTCGGGCCGGATGTCGGCCAGCGGTTGAAGGACGAAGCGGCGGGAAGTGAGGCGGGGATGGGGGAGTTCGAGCAAGCCGCCGGTCTCGGTGGCCTCGCCGAGGTAGAGGATGTCCAGATCGACGACTCTCGGGGCGTTCCTTTCCGTGCCTGGAAGGCGGCCAAGGTGGAATTCGATGGCTTGGGTGGCATCGAGGAGTTCGTGCGGGGTTCCGGCGTAGCTGATCTCAAGCACGGTGTTGTAGAAGTCGGGGGAGCCTTCGGGACAGGCGACCGGAGCCGTCTGATAGATTGGTGCCTGAAGGAGATCTCCATTCGGCGCGCTGAGCTTCTTCAAGAGCTCCCGCGCGGCCCGGAGGTTCTGCAGGCGATCGCCGAGATTGGAACCGAGGGCGATGGCGGCACGTTCGGTCATCAGTGGGAGGGGACAGCGAAACCGCGTTCGCTATTTCAAATCGAGAACGTCCTGCATGTCGTAAAGACCGGCAGGCTGGTCCGCGAGCCAGATGGCCGCCCGGACTGCTCCCGATGCAAAGGTCATGCGTGAGGAGGCCTTGTGGGTGAGTTCGACCCGTTCGCCATCGGCAGCGAACATGACGGTGTGATCGCCGACGACATCGCCACCGCGCAAGGTGTGCATGCCGATTTCGCGCTGGGGGCGGGCACCGGTGATCCCGAAGCGACCGTGTTTGACATCCTTCTCGTAACTCGTGGCGGTTTCTTCGTTGAGGATTTCAAGAAGACGCCGGGCGGTTCCGGAAGGGGCGTCGATCTTGTGGCGGTGATGCATTTCGGTGACCTCGATGTCGAAAGTCTCCTGTTTGAGGACCTTGGCCGCCTTGCGGGTGAGCCAGAAGAGGGTGTTGACTCCGACCGAGTAGTTGGGGGCAAAGACGATCGGTAGCGACTTCGAGGCTTTGAAGATCGTGTCCCGTTCTTCAACGGTGTGTCCCGTCGTGCCGATCACGAGTCGCGTGCCCTGTTTGAGAGCTTCTTCGACCAGCTCCGCGGTGAAGGAGTGAATGGTGAAATCGATGACGGTGTCGGCCTTGGCCATGGCCGCGACGAGGTCTTCGCCGGCGTCGTGCGTGGAAGCGACTTCGGTATCAGGATTCGCATTGACGGCTTCAATGACCGCTTGGCCCATACGGCCGGATTTTCCGGTGACGAGGATTCGGTTCATGGCTCAGGACAGGAGGGAAAACTCTTCGAGCAGCTGGCGGAGGGAATCGCTTTGCTCAGGATTGAGGGGAACCAGCGGCAGGCGGATTTCGTTGGAGCAGTGACCTTGCATGGCGACCGCTTCCTTGATCGGGACGGGATTCACTTCGAGCGACATCAAGCCGCGGAAGAGCGGGTAGTACTGCTTCTGGATGACGAAGGCTTCATCATACGAGCCATTGAGGCAGGCGCGAACGAGGCGGGCCATGACGTCGGGAATGATGTTGCCGGCCACCGAGACCAGACCGGTCGCGCCGCAGGCCATGAAGGGCAGCGTGAGCGGATCGTCGCCGGAAAGAATGGCGAAGTTCTCGGGGAGGGCCTGGACGAGCTGGTTGACTCGATCGACCGAACCGCCGGCTTCCTTGATGGCGGTGATGTTGGGGCAATCGGCGGCGAGTCGGGCTGCGGTTTCAATCGCAATCTCAATCACCGAGCGGCCGGGGATGCTGTAGAGCATGATCGGCAATTCGGTTTGCTCGGCGATGGCTTTGAAATGCTGATAGAGGCCTTCCTGAGACGGCTTGTTGTAGTATGGGCAGACCTGCAGCGAACTGGTCGCCCCAGCCTGTTCAGCCGCCTTGGTGAGTTCGATGGCTTCGGAAGTGGAGTTGGCCCCGGTTCCGGCCACCACCTGACATCGACGGGCGGCATATTCGACCGCGAGCTTGATGACTTCGATATGCTCGGCGCCGTTCAGGGTCGGAGACTCGCCGGTGGTGCCGACAGGAACGATTCCATCAACGCCTGCCGCAATCTGGCGTTCGATCAGTGCCTGAAAGGCCGGGCGATCGACTTCGCCATTGCGGAAGGGGGTGATGAGGGCGGTGTAGGTGCCTCGGAAGCTCATGAGGGCGGGAGGATGTACGTCACGGCGCGTTTGTCCAATCCTGCTTTCCCGCTTTCCTTCAGTTCAGGGCGAGGAAACCTGCATTCAAATAGGTCGCGTAGCTGACCCAGATCAGGTAGGGAATCAGGAGCTTGGCGGCGGTTGCATCGACCTTCAAAAATCGGCGAATCGTCAGCAGGATGAGGACCCACAGGCTGATGATGATCAGCAGTGCTGGGAGAATCTGTTGAGCACCGAAGAAGACGGGCGTCCAGCTGAGATTGAGGAGCATCTGGATGACGAACAGGCGAATCGCAGCCGCGCGGTGGGGCGTGCCGGCGGCTTGATGCCAGACGAGCGCGAAAGCGGCACCCATCAGCGCGTAAAGAACCGTCCAAACCGGACCAAAGACCCAGCCGGGCGGAGTGCCGGGTGGTCGATTGAGTGCTTGATACCAGGAACGGTCAGAGGCTTGTCCGAGAATCCCGCTCAGCGATCCGAGCAGGATGACGACCAACGCGCTGATCAGGATCCTGAGCCACAGTTTCATTCTGGCCGCTTCAAATTTCGATATCGCCTTCGAAGACGAAATCGGCCGGGCCGGTGAGGGTGACGTTTCTAAAACTGTGGTCACCGTCTTTCTCGAATCCAATCTCGAGCGTGTCGCCGCCCTTCACGTCGACTTTGATCGGTGAAGGAGCGCCGGTCAGCAGGTGATGGAAAAGGGCGCAGGCCACCATGCCGGTGCCACAGGCGAGGGTTTCATCTTCGACGCCGCGCTCATAGGTCCGAATCGCGATGTGATCGGGTGCTAGCACGCTCGCGAAATTCGCGTTGGTTCCGGATGGGGCAAAGGCTTCGTGGTGGCGGATCGCCGCGCCATGTTTGAGGACATCGGTGCCAGCCAGATCATCGACGAAGGCGACGACGTGCGGCACGCCGGTATTCAGCGAGCGCAGGGTTGAGTCGAGCCCGGGAACCGTGGCACCCGTATTGAGCTTCAGATCGAACGGGTCGGACATCGCGATGCGGATGTTGTCGTCCACCATCTCGGCAGCGAGGACGCCGGCGATGGTTTCAAAGCTGACCGATTCGTGTTCCTCCTCGAGGAGGGCGGAGGTGAAGCGACCGAAGCAGCGGGCGCCGTTGCCACACATTTCCGCCTCGCCACCGTCGGCGTTGTAATAGCGGAACTTGAAGTCGGCTCCCTGCTCGGCCGGTTCGACCGCGAGCAGGCCGTCCGCTCCGACGCCCCGGTGGCGATCGCAGAGATGCTCGATCTGATCCTGCGAGAGGTTCAGGGAAAGGTCACGATTATCGATGACAACGAAGTCGTTGCCGGCACCGTTCATCTTGTAGAAATGGAGGAGCATGGGGAAAATCTAGTGCTGGATGCTTAAAGTTCAAATGGGGGTCAAGCGGACTTGCAGGCTTCGATGAGCGGCGTGGTGAATTCGCGGACTGCTTCGGCGGCGCGTTCCGGATGGAGTTCGATCTGCTTGACGATGGCGGAGCCGACGATGATGCCGTCGCCTGCCTGGGCGACCATTCTGGCCTGTTCCGGGGTGGTGATTCCGAAGCCGACGCAGATTGGGGTCTTGGTGTGAGGGGTGATGCGTGCGACTTGCGATGCGATGTCCTGCGATGGCGCTCCATGACCTCCGGTAACTCCAGTACGAGAAAGGGCGTAGATAAAACCTTCGGCATCTCCGGCGAGAAGGGGGACGCGGGCGTCGGGAGTGGTCGGAGCGATCAGGCGGATGTGCTTGAGACCTTCGCCTTTCGCGAGGTCGGCATTGAGCTTGGCTTCATCCGGCGGCAGGTCGAGGAGCAGGATGCCATCGGCTCCTGCGGCGGCGGCATCGGCGTGAAACTTTTCGAATCCGTAGGTGAAGATCGGATTGAGATAGGTGAAGAGCACGATTGGAGTTTCGTGGGTCTTGCGGAATTCCCGGATCAGATCAAGCGAGCGTGGGGTGCTCATGCCTGCCTTGAGCGCGCGTTCGGCAGCCATCTGGTTGACGATGCCGTCGGCCAGCGGATCGGAGAAGGGCAGTCCAAGTTCGATAACGTCGGCACCGGCGTCGGCAAGGCCTTGGATGATTTTCAGGGACTCGTCGAAATTCGGGTCTCCGGCGGCGACGTAGGCAACAAAAGCCTTCTTTCCTTCGCTGCGGAGACGATCAAATGCGGCATCGATGCGGTTCATGGGCGGCGGGACTTTCCTCATGATGGGCCGGAGAGGCAAGGTCGGTGTGGGTTCGGCCCCGATTTCGATGAAATTCCGGCTCTTGTCAGATGTCCGCTTGTGAAAACTTTCACAAACGGCTTGAGGCTGGGGCCGGGGATGCCATCTTGCGCCCGTTCCCTATGGTCACCGACAACACTTCAACCGCCCACGCGGCCTACGATTCGAAGATCGAAGGCAATGTGATCGTCACTCGCGTCGATGCCGCGATGAACTGGATGCGCAAGAATTCGATGTGGCCGATGCCCATGGGCCTTGCCTGCTGCGCGATCGAGATGATGGCCTCAGCTTGTTCCCGTTTCGATCTATCCCGCTTCGGCATGGAGGTGATGCGATTTTCTCCCCGTCAGGCGGACGTGATGATCGTTTCCGGGACAGTGACTTACAAGATGGCGCTGGCGGTGAAGCGGGTCTGGGATCAGATGCCTGAGCCGAAATGGTGCATCGCGATGGGTGCCTGCGCCTCGAGCGGAGGCATGTATCGCAGCTATGCGGTGCTGCAGGGGATTGATCACTTGATCCCCGTTGATGTCTACATTTCCGGATGCCCGCCACGGCCCGAGGCGCTGATCGCCGGTCTGTTGAAGCTTCAGGACGAAGTTGACAAAGTGCCTGCCCTTGAAAACCAGAAGAAGGAATTCTTCGAAGAACTTTCCTCCTGAATCACGATGTCATCCGCTCAAGATGTCGAAGCCCTGAAGGGCAAATTTGGCGAAGCCGTCACGGGAACCATCGAGTTTCGCGGTGAGCACACGATCAATGTCACCCTCGCGTCGTTGCACGCGGTGCTGGAGCATGCGAGGAAAGAACTCGGGTATGATTTCCTGTTGGATATCTCGAGTCTCGACCATTTCGGCGAAGATCCCCGCTTCGAAATGGTTTATGAGCTGACGACGGAGAATGACCAAAAGCACCTTCGCGTGAAGTCGAAGGTCGGGGAAGAGGAGAAGGTGCCAAGTGCCACTGACATCTGGCTTGGTGCCGATTGGCATGAGCGCGAGGTCTACGACATGATGGGGATTGAATTTACCGACCACCCGAATCTCAAGCGGATTTTGATGTGGGAAGGCTATCCGTTTTATCCGCTGAGGAAGGATTTTCCGTTGGCGGGTCGTCCGAGTGAAATGCCGGATGTGGCCTTTACCGGTGTGGCGCCGCTTGAGGGTGGGCCGTTTGTTACCGCTCCCGGCACTGCTGATGTTGCCAAACGCGAGCCTCGTTCGCGGGCGATGGACTGAGTTTTTATTTCTCGCACACCCCGGAACCGATGCAGACTCCCACCATGCGAGGGGGATCTGCGTCCAAGTGGGGTGTTCTGGGGCGGGATATTCTCGAGGCCAGAACGACCCTGCTGGTGGTCTTGATTCTGGTGGTGATCCAGTTTCTGCTTGAGAGGGTGGGTGGTTCTCGTGATTGGCCCGAGATCTTCCTGGTTGTGGGTCTCAGCCGTCAGGGGCTGCTTGAAGGCTTGGTTTGGCAGCCCTTCAGCTATGCCTGGATCCACGGGAATTGGGTGCATTTGATGATCAATGCCTTTGGTCTGCTGGCGATTGGTCCCCGAATCGAAAGGATCGGGGGTGGGCGGCTTGTGCTGATGATCTTGGTGGGCGGCCTCCTGGCGGGTGGCTTGGTTCATTTGCTGATCGGCGGCGAGGTAGGTCTGACGCCGCTCGTCGGGATGTCCGGCGGAGTGACGGCGATGCTGCTGTGGCTGACCGGAGTTTCACCGGGATCCAAAATGTGGCCACTGCCGGTCTCGGGGAAGAATCTGGGCATCGGGCTGCTGCTGGCGTCGGCCATCTTGGCGCTGATGAATCCGAGCCTAGGGATTCCCTATCTCTCAGGAGTGGGCAGAATGCTCGGAGGCTACGCCGATGGAAGCGTCTCCCATGCCTGCCATCTTGGTGGGGGATTGTTGGGTTGGGGCATGGCGAGGTGGACCCTCCGCCCGCGAGTGACTCTGGCAACGCTCCAAAAAGAAAGGGCCCGCCGCGAATCCGCGGGCGGGCCCGATGAGAGGCTGATGCGTTGAATTGGGATCAGTTGAGGTTGCGGCGGGCGCGGGGGTCCTGCATGCGCTGCTGCTGCGCCTCCTGAGCGGCTCGCTGCCGACCTTGACGTTCCGCCTGACTCGCGGCGGCGCGCTGGCGTTGGGCCGCTTGATTCTGCTGCGCTTGGGCGTGAAGTTCGGCGTTGCGTGCGCGGACGGCCTCGACTGAGGCCTGGCTGCGTGCCCTCGTGTCAGCAATGATGGCTTCGCGCTTGTAGTGGTTCTCCGCTTGCCGATCGGCCAGATTCTGTTGGTTTCGATACTGGTTGGTCGCCTGGCGGGTAGGCTGGCTCTGCGGGTTCCGAAATGGATTCGTCGCTTGACCAGAGGGCTGCCTCTGCTGGTTCTGGTTGCCACGGAAGTTGGCAGCGGCGGTCGCCTGATTTCGTTGCCAACGTTCGACATTGGCGTCGTTTCGGACGCGGACCTGATTGGCCCAGGCGTAGTTTCTGGCTTGAAGCTGAGCCACGCGGTCCTGATTGCGGTTGAGGGTGCGACCGTTTACTCCATTTGGAATAGGGGCATAACCCTTCCCGCCCCAACCATAGGGGTGGGGGGCGTTGTAGATCGGGCGAGGCGTGTAGCCGCGGGGATAGTATCCGTAAAGGTAGGGGTCGTAGTAGCAGCTCCGGCGACGATCATAGTAGCAGCGCACGACAGGGTCGTAGAACCAGTAGTCGCTGCTGGTGGAGACGAATGAGGCGCTCACTCCTGAAACCCCGTAGCTGGATCCGTAGCCCCCGTATGAGGGATCGTAGTAGCACGAACTGAAGACTGCAGCGGCAGCGGCGACAAGCGTGGTTTTGATCAAGCGGGAATGATTCATGGTGCAGATTGAGACGGCTGGCAGCCTAATCTATTCACCTGAATTCGCCTGGTGTCTAGGGCTTGGATTGACAGTCACCGCCCGGAGGCCTTTTTTTGGGGCTGCCGAAAGGCGGATCATGACTCATTCCATCCTCGTTACCGGTGGTGCCGGCTACATTGGCTCCCACACCGTCCGACTCCTCGCCTCTCAGGGCCGCAAGATCGTGGTCCTTGATAACATGGCCTACGGTCATCGCGACGCGATCATCGACGAAGGAGTCGAACTGGTCGTTGGCGATGTGGGCGACCGGGAGTTACTCGAGAGACTCTTTGACGAACATGGATTTTCTGCCGTGGTTCACTTTGCCGCGTTTGCCTACGTGGGTGAATCGGTTACCGATCCTCTCAAATACTACCGAAACAATACGGCGGAGCCCCTGACACTGCTTGAAGTGATGCAGAAGAAGGCCTGCAAGGTGTTCGTGTTTTCCTCAACCTGTGCGACTTATGGAGTTCCTGACTCGATTCCCATCGTCGAGTCCACGCCGCAGGATCCCATCAATCCCTATGGGCGTAGCAAGCTGATGCTCGAATGGGTACTGCGAGACTGCGACGCGGCGTGGGGCCTGAAAAGTGCCTGTCTCCGCTACTTCAATGCCAGCGGTTCGTCAGCAGACGGGAAGATCGGCGAGGATCACGATCCGGAAACCCATCTGATTCCCCGGGTGCTGATGGCGCTTAGCGGAGAAATTTCTCATGTCGACGTCTTCGGAACCGATTACCCGACACCGGATGGGACCTGTATTCGAGACTACATCCACGTTGAGGACCTGGCTGACGCCCACGCCAAAGCCATTGACCTCTTGGCCGGAGGGGCTGATTCGATTCGTTGCAATCTCGGGACGGGGGTTGGAGTTTCCGTGAAACAGATCATTGACGCCGCAGAAGAGGTCACCGGCAAGAAGGTGCCGGTCAAATTCGGTCCAAGGCGCGAAGGGGATCCGCCGCAACTCCTTGCTGATGCGAGTCTTGCAAAAGAAGTCCTGGGTTGGGAGGCGCGCCACAAGGACGTTCGTGAGATGGTCAAGGGTGCTTGGGCATGGATGAATGGTCCCAGCTCAGGTCGCTTCGAAAAATAATTCACCGCGAAGTAATTGCGATGTAATCACATTACCGCTTGCCAAAGCCCCTGATTCGGGGCACTTGTTTTCAAAATCCGAATTCTCGATGAAAAGACCCAAACAACGTTCAAGAGCAGGTTTCACCTTGGTGGAGTTACTTGTCGTAATCCTCATTATCACCATCCTGCTGACCATAGGTGCGGCTGGCTTCCGCAATGCGGGGGGCAAGGGCGTGAGCACCGCCCTTCCTTCGACCGAAGCGATTTTCGACGAAGCTCGTTCCGTTGCGGTGGGTAAAGGGACCAGGTCGCGCGTTCTGATTGATGTGGACGACCCGGATTCGGAGAGCAACTACCTCCGGAGGATGTTCGTCGTTTACGAAGAAACCGACGACAATGGAGAGCCGATTGAGAATTCTTGGAAACTGGCCAGCAAGGCCTACATCTTTCCGCCGAAAACCTATTTCAGCCGGGTCTACAGCAAGAAGAATCACCGGGCCGGTTCCGGTGAACTGGAAAATATGACCTTGAGCGGC
Source organism: Haloferula sp. (assembly GCF_049672945.1). Classification (NCBI taxonomy): domain Bacteria; kingdom Pseudomonadati; phylum Verrucomicrobiota; class Verrucomicrobiia; order Verrucomicrobiales; family Verrucomicrobiaceae; genus Haloferula; species Haloferula sp. Next base: position 26,811 of record NZ_JBATWY010000023.1, read on the forward strand.
GTCTCGGGTCTCTACAATTCGGATGGTGACGGTTACCTCTACTACGAATTCAATGCGGAGGGCATCTGCACCACGGGATTGACTGGCACCGATTACAACGCGCCCAGTTTTGTGATCGGGAATGGGGCTCGCGCCAGGGGTAGTTTGGAGCCAAGAACCACCAGCGATGGCCGTCGCGATTTTGGTGGCTTTGTCATCTGGCGAAACGGGGCCACCTCGGTCTTCCGCAATCCGACGCAGATCATCGGTAGTGAATCTCCCACAGAATTTTAATCCATGAAGAACCCAAATATTTTCAAAAGCCGCCGGGGCTTCACCCTGATGGAGACCGTCATCGCGATTGGCGTATTGGCGCTTCTCCTCACCGGATTCCTCGCCGTCTTTGCTCCGGCTACCGCTGGCATCCGAAAGGCGATTGGCGTTCAGGAGGCGGATCGACTCGCTTTTGCGCTGCAGAAGGAACTCGTGCAACTCAGGGGGAATTCCCAAGGTCAGGACACCGGTTTCGAAAAGGCGTATGAATGGATTAAGGACTCCACCAACAACAACACGGCTCTGCTGGTCTATCAGTACCGCTCGCAAGTCGATGGGGCGCTACGTTCCGATGGAACCCCCACTCCGTTCACCGGAGCGGACGGCATCGCTGGTGAGGATTTTGTGATTCAGCCGATGGTTCGGCAGAAGAGCGATCCGGAACTGGAGAATGATCTCAAAGCTCTGGAAGGACGAGTCTACGCCGCCAAGCTGGTGCAGCTGGTGTTCAACAACAACGGTGAGCTCGAGCGGGGGCAAGAGGGTCAAATCAAATCACCAACGGGTGAAGGTAGTGGCGGAAGCGACGCGGATAGCTACCCGGAAGCGGTGATCGCATTCGCCGCAGAGTTCCACCTGCTGCCCAATTCTTCCTACAATTACATCAATGGGCAGAAGTTCAAGGTCGCTGAACTTGATTCGCCTGTCTTCACCCGCAACCTCGCGGTCCGTCGCTGAAACCCCACCGAATTTCTCCATGAAAACCCGCTCACCAAAAACCCGGAGCTCCGGCTTCACGCTTATCGAACTGATGGTTTCGATGGGCATCACCGCCATCATCATCACCGTGCTGGTCACGATCACCGGTGTCGCGACCGATACCTGGACCCGCAGCCGCTCGCAGTTGCGCGCGTCCCGTCAGGCCAAGGTGCTGATCGATACCATGGCCAAGGATTTCGAATCCTTGGTTTCCCGCCGGGGAGACAACATGGAGTGGATGTATGTCACCATGGATTCGAGTGCCAACCTCCCTCAGGTGGTCAAATCCGGTAGCGGTAATTCGAATGTGGCTTCCCTTACCTTCTTCACGGCAGCGACTGACCGCTACAACGGTCAGATCGGCGAGGCGGCTGACGCTGGTGGTGATGTTTCGTGCGTGGCCTACCGGATGCGCTTCCAGGATCCGATCACGGGTGACACGGGAGACAAGGATACTTCGACCTTCGTGTTCTACAGAATGCTCATCAACCCGGACGAAACCTTTGAGAAGCTTCTCGGTGAAGAGGATCTTGATACGGCATTTTCGTCATTTGAGAACGAAGTCACCAGTGAGGAAAATTTCATCTGTGAGAACGTGCATCAGGTGACGATTACCTTCCTTGTTGAAGTCACGAGAGAGGCTGGATCCGGTGGTTCGGCAACCCTCGAAACCGCTCGCGTCGTGCTCGATAGTACTTCGGGAGGCAGTGAGTTCCGGCTCAAGGGAAGTGGCATCGATCTTCAGAATGTGGAGATCGGCAATGGCTTTACTCAGGACGAGATTGCAGCCGGTCGCCTGACCGGGGTGGAGCTCAGTGTTTCCGTTCTTTCCGATGCTGGAATGATTCGCCGCAATGCAGCCGATGGATTGACGGACAAGGATTACGCGCGACAATCCTACCACTACTCGCGGGTTGTGGATGTTCCCGGTGGTTGATCGTCAGGGGCCTTCAGAGCTGACGGTTCGGGAAGTGAACCAATTACTATGCTTGTCGTAGGGCGTTGATCGCGTCCTCGAGGTCTTTCTTGCTAACGGTGTCGGCAAGAAAAGCATCTCCGGGTTCGCGGAGCAGGACGAAGCGAATGGCACCTGCGCTGAATTTCTTGTCGCGCGAGAGTCTCTCCATGACGGTGTCCGTGCTGATTTTTTCGGGAAGGACGGTGGGGAGGGAGAAGTGCTCAAGGAGCCGGTAGACCGACTGTGCGGCGTCCTGGCTGAGGCCTGCTTGCTTGCAACTCAGGTAGAGCGCGGCACGCAGGCCGAGGGAGATCGCTTCTCCATGCAGCATTTCTCCGTAGGGAACCGCCGCCTCGATGCCATGACCGATGGTGTGTCCGAAATTCAGCAGGGCGCGGGTGCCGGCGGTTTCGAGTTCGTCTGCTTCGACGATTCTCGCCTTGATGGCAATATTTCGTGCGATGAGATCGGCAGGGACGTCAGGGGAAGTGGGGTCGAGCTGGGCGAGTTCGTCGAGCATCGGGGCATCGCGAATGGCGGCGTGCTTGATGACCTCGGCAAAGCCTTCAAGGAACTCGCGGGAAGGCAGGGTGCGGAGCACTTCGGGATCGACGAGTACCAGGCGCGGCTGGTGGAAGGAGCCGACGAGGTTCTTGCCCACGGGAAGATTGATGCCGGTCTTTCCTCCCACGGATGAGTCGACCTGCGCCACGATCGTGGTTGGGATTTGAACGAAGGGCACGCCGCGATAGAAGATCGCCGCGACGAAGCCCGCCAGATCGCCGACCACGCCGCCACCAAGTGCAATAACGAATGAGCTGCGGTCGTTTCCTGCCGCCGCGAGCTCGGAGCAAAGTGAGGCCACTTGTTCGAACGACTTTGAGCTCTCGCCCGCAGGGATGACATGACGGCTGTAGGGGATTCCTGCAGCATCGAGGGAGGCCGCGAGGCGGTCGCCGTGGTGGGTGTCCACATTTTCATCGCTGATGACGGCGGCCTTTGATCCCAACCGCAGGGCGGAGATGCTTGAACCGGCACTTGAGAGGATTCCGGTTTCGACGATGACGTCGTAGGAGCGCTCAGCGAGATCGACATGAACAACAGGCATGGCTGGAGAATGGAGAAAGGTGGCTTGGATGCAATACCGACCCGCTGGGCTAACGTGACCGTTGCTGATGCCACTCGCGGGTGTCGGGGAAGACGAGTTGGGCGAGCGGAAGATCCACGAGGTCGAAGCTGGTGACAATGTCTTCGAGCAGCGCGAGCGAGGCGACGGTATCGAAAAGGGCATCATGCCAGTTGCCTTGCGGGCAATGGGCTCGAATGCGGTCCTCAAGCTTGCGATGAAGGCAAAGCGCCGAGAGTGAGTGCTCAGGGAGTTCGGGCCAGGCGGCACGGGACAGCAGCAGGGTGTCGACCCAGGGGCCGAATCCATGCCCGGGAAAGGCGCGAAGGAAGCGTTTTTCCGTGCCCTTGCCGTGAGCCACGACGACTGCTCCGGAAAGCTGGTCCCTGACCGTAGGCCAGAGCTCCAGCAAGGATGGGGCATCCTTGAGGTCCTCTTCACGAATGCCGTGAACTTTTTGGGCAGACCAGGTGATCGGTCCGGAAGATTTCAGATACGACATGAACGGCTTGCTGTGGCCGTCCGAGATCGACCAGTTGGCCAAACCGATCTGCACCGGGACATCCGTCCTACCCCGCGCGGCGCCCGCTGATTCAAAGTCGATCCCGGCGAAGCGAGCGAGGCGGATGGGCGTTTCCGGGGTCACGCCAGAAGCGATGCATTCGTCGGAGCGAAAGGAAAGACCTTTCAGTGATCCGATTTTCGCTTTGGCGGGATCTAAAAGGTCCAGCGCAAGCTTGCTCCTGCATAGAAAAAATCACCAAGGAGTAGGTCGCCGGGGAGGAGCACATCCCGGTTCAGGGCGAAGTTGTAGGCGGCGTGGGCCGTGACAGCGAAAGACGGGGTGAAGGCATACTCGGCGGCGAGGTTGAGCGTAACGTGGTTCGCGCCATTGTGACCATCCGAGATATATCCTTCGTTCATCCCGAACACCACAGCCGGCGCCAGGATCAGGCAGTCGTTGATTTCGTATTCATTGGCGAGGGTCAGCTCAATGAATGAACCGGATGACCCGAAGGAATAGTAGCTGTCGACCGCGACGACAAATCCGGCGGGCAAGCCACCCAAAGCCGCCCCGAGACCCACTTCGTTGTCGTGTTCTCCGTCCAAAGGGAAGCGGAGGTGGGTGTAGTTGACGTAGGCTTCGAAGTCCCCCCAGTTCTTGGTGAGTGCCGCATTGAGCTGAAGCTCATCGTAGTCGACGTCCGGGCTGTTGGCGTACCAGGCCCCGAGGGAAAGGTATTCCCATCCGGCTTCCACGGTGCCGGTGACCAGTCCGGCACCATCGAGGTTGTCGCGACCTTCGGAAACGTAGCGGCTTTCCAGACCGGCAAAAATCTGGACTTCGGCCTGCCCGCGGGCCCCCTCAGGACGATCAAAAATGAGATCGGGATCGATGTTCTCGGCATGAAGATTGGCGACTTGGAAACAGAGAAGGGTTAGAAGAGCAGGTCTCATGGGCGGTTTTGTAATCACGGATTTGCCCGAGTGATAGGCGAAATTGCATAAAAGTGCATACTCGGTATCAGTCGAGTTGGGCATGCCTCCTCATCGTCTCGGCGAGTGAAACGGCCAATCCCGGGCTTGCCATCGCGGCGGGCCTTGCGAATGGTCCGACCGCGCAATGCCGGATCGACGTGCACCATTTTGGCTGTGGCCGAATCTCTTGAGCCTGGACGCCCCGCTGGTTGCGGTGGTGTGGCTGTTCATGTTTTCGCGGGCGTGGCGTGTCGACTTCCATCCTTGGCAGTCGTATGCGGCGTTGGGGCTCACGGTCTGGATCATCTACGTGACTGATCGCTTGTTGGATGTCAGGGTGCGGAGTGCCAGTGATCCGAGCCTGGGGCTGCGCCACGACTTTCATGCGAAGCATTGGAAGGCTTTTTCGGTGGGTTTGGTGGTCGCGGTCCTGGGGGTCGTTTGGCTGACTTTGAAGGCGCTGCCGGTCGAGGTGATCCATTATTCGATCCCGATTGTCGTGATGGTGGGAAGTTTTTTTGTGTTGGTAGTCATGGCACCCAAGACCAGTGAGATTCCCTATTTCAGGAACATTCTGGCGGGCATGACTTTTGGTTTGGGGACATCTCTGGCCGCGCACATCTACATTCCGATGGAGTCGTTCATGGAGATGATCGGTTCCAGAGAGGTCATTAGTTTCGGGGTGCTCTGCGTCCTCAATATTTCGGCGATCCACCTTTGGGAGCACTCGCGGCGCACGGATGATCCGGAGATTCGGGCGGCTGACGAGCTGAGTTTGACGCTACCGCTGATCCTGCTGGGAGCGGCTGCGCTATGGTTTGCGTTTCAAGACAACCCGGGGATGTTCGGTAGCTCGATGAAGGGTGGCGAATCCCAGACTCGACCATTTTTTTATGCCGTCATGGTCTCTGCCGCTCTCTTGCAGGTCATCAATCGCACGCGTGATCGTTTTTCGATGGATGCGTTGAGGTCATTGGCCGATGCCGCGATGATCGTGCCCTTGCCCTTGTTCATCGTCTTTTCGGGGAGTTGATCGGCGCTTGCGGCAAGGTGGGGTGGTCCCTAGCTTCGCAGCTTCATGATCAAAGCACTTGAGGTTAAACGACCGGCCTTTCTGATCCTCGGTGCGCCGGGGTCGGGGAAGGGAACGCAGGGGAAAATCCTGGGGACGATTCCACGATTCTTCCATTGTGCCTGTGGCGATGTGTTCCGTTCGCTGGATACCCGGACTCAGATCGGACAGCGCTTCGTGCAATTCTCGAGACGTGGAGAACTGGTTCCCGACGAACTGACGGTCGACCTTTGGAAAGCGCAGGTGGATAACTGGGCGGAGGGTCATGTTTACAAACCGGACATCGATTTCCTCGTCCTGGATGGCATCCCGCGGAACGTCCAACAGGCGGAGATGATCGACAAGTTTCTCGACGTTCATCAGGTCTTCCATCTTTCCTGCCCGGATCGCAGTGAACTGGCCCGACGCATGCGCAAACGGGCCCTCAAGGAGAATCGACTCGATGACGCGTCCGAGGAGGTGATTCAGCATCGCATTTCCACCTACGAAGCCGAGACCAAGCCGATGCTCGAACACTACTCGGAGGCTTTGGTGACCCAGATCGATGCCACCCGACCGCCGGTAGAGGTGCTTGGAAAGATCATTTCAAAAGTGGTGACTCTTCCTGTTTACCAAGCGTCGTCCGATCAGGTCGTATAATGACGAATCCAAGGATCATCTTTCTCGGGACCGGTGAGATCGCGATTCCCTCGTTTCGATTTCTTGTCGAAGGCGGAAATGGTCCGCTTGCCTTGGTCACCCAGCCGGATCGTCCGGCCGGGAGACGTCGCGAGCTCAAGCCTCCACCGATCAAGGAAGTGGCGGTGACTGCCGGCATCCCTGTGCTTCAGCCGGAGAGCGTGAAGGTAGGCGAGGCCTTGGACGCGATCGAGGCGTTGAAACCCGATCTCATTATCGTGATGGCCTATGGCCAAATCCTGCCGCGACGACTGATCGAGATGGCTCCCTTGGGTTGTGTGAATCTGCACGCATCCCTGTTGCCCAAATATCGAGGGGCCGCGTGCATCCAGGCGGCAATCGATGCAGGGGACAAGGTCACGGGCGTGACCCTGATGCATGTGGTTCCCAAGCTCGATGCCGGCGACGTGATTCTCGCGAAGGAGACACCGATCGGAGACGACGATACGGCGGGAAGCTTGCATGACCGCTTGGCCGAGGTGGCGCGAGATGCCCTCGAAGCAGGGCTTCCGGCGCTTCTCGAAGGACGGGCGGGACGGACGAACCAGAGCGCGATTGGGGAAATCAGTCACGTTTCCAAGCTGGATCGCGTCGACGGGCGCATTGACTGGTCCTGGCCTGCGTCGCGGATTGAGCGGCGTCTTCGCGCCTACGACCCTTGGCCGGGATGCTTTACGACCTTTGATGACGGTACGGGTTCGAAGCGACTCAAGGTCTTTCCTGCGCGCGTGGTTGGCGATCCCGGGACTCCCGGTGCGGTGACGATCGAGGAAGGGAAGGTACGGGTCGCCTGTGGAGAGGGCAGCCTGCAGCTTGGCGATGTGCAGGCTGATGGCTCAAGGCGGATGCCGGCGATCGACTGGAGCCGTGGCTGGAAGGCAGGTGCGGTCACAGGTCTCGATTGATTGCCGCGGATCTCCGTGTCATGCTAGCCCTTACTGGATATGAAAGTTCTTCTTCTTTGGGTGGTTCTGCTGGCACCACTTGCAGCCACTACGATTTCCGTTGTTCCGATCTTCGAACCGGTGAGTCTGCATGACACCGATGTGGATGAGGTGATCACGGAAACAGGAGAAGCGCTTCAGGCGACGGTGATTTCCAGGCCAATGGCGCTGACTGGCGCGTTTCCGGAAACCCTGATCGAATCGATCCGGACGCCTCATCGGCTCCCGAGCAACAACCCGAATTACACGGTTGAAGAGGTCAATCTTCTGGTGCTCTGCAATATCGGGATTTCCGCTGAGGTCGATGACGATGGACTGCTGGTCAAATTCGACGTCGCAAAGCTTTCCATTCCGGAGGGAGTGGATCTGACGGTGCGCCAGGTGCTCAAACTCGGCATGGTCGCGGTGAGGAAGACGCTGGAGATTTATCAGGCACCTCAGTCCGAGCCATTACTCGTGCGAATTCGGATCATGGGAACCACGGAAGGCACGGAATCGCTGACCGAACTGAACTCGGAGTTCGAGCTTGAGGGGGATTGAGGGTCATGGATCAGGAGGCGGACTTCAAAACCGACACTCCGGGGTTTTTGCCCTTTCATGTCAGAGCTCGGATTGCTTTGATCATGCCCACAGCACATGAGTTCCGAAGAGCCCTCCCCCAGACGCCGCGTTATCCTGAAATTGAGCGGTGAAGCCCTCCGGGAAACGGGGAGTCGAGACAATATTTCGCCTGAGATCGTTGAGCGCATTGCCAGCGAGGTCAAGAAGGCGGTGGATACCGGCAAAGTGGAGCTCGGCATCGTGGTGGGTGGCGGAAATTTCTGGCGAGGCGCATCAGCGAGTGCCCGCGGAATGGACCGGGCCACCGCAGATTATGTCGGCATGCTTGCGACGGTCATGAACTCCCTCGCACTGCAAGGCGCCCTCGAGCACAAGGGAGTGCCATGCGTCGTCCAGTCGGCCATCGAGATGAAGAATGTGGCGGAGACTTTCATTCGCCGGAAGGCCGCCAAGCAGCTTGAGGACGGCAAGGTCGTGATTTTCGCCGCTGGCACCGGTAGCCCGTTTTTTTCCACCGACACCACGGCTGCCCTGCGCGCCAGTGAAATGGGTGCCGACATGGTTCTCAAGGCGACGATGGTCGACGGGGTCTATGATTCCGATCCAAAGAAAAATCCCGATGCGAAGCGCTTTGATCGCGTCAGTTTTCAGGAGTGCATCAGCCGCCAGTTCAAGGTAATGGATGCCACGGCATTCAGTCTGTGCATGGACAACCGGATTCCGATCGTGATCTTCGATCTCGGCAAGCACGGCAACGTCACCGACGCCATTCTCGGAGCGGACGTGGGCACGGTGGTGGACGCCAAGGGATGATCCTCGTTTGTTAGAAAATAGCCAATCACACAATAGTCATGGAACCTGCAGAAGCTCTCCTCGAAACCGAAGTCACGATGCAGAATGCCGTCGAGCACCTGGTCCACGAATTTGCCTCGGTGCGCACCGGCAAGGCATCACCGGGACTGATCGATAACCTTGATGTGTTTGTTCGCAGCTACGGTAGTCAGATGAAGTTGAAGTCGCTGGCGGTGATCAGTTCACCCGAGCCAAGGATGTTGGTGGTCTCTCCATTTGATCCGGCCACGACTCCGGAAATCGAGAAAGCGATTCGTGAATCCAAGTTGGGATTGAATCCGGTGGCGGCTGATCGCTCGATCCGGGTGCCGATTCCCGAGCTTTCCGAAGAAAGGCGTCTGGAGATGACCAAGCTGGTCAAGCAACTCGGCGAGGAAGCCAAGGTGCGGATCCGTGCCGCCCGCAAGGAAGGAATGGATGCGGCGAAGAAAATGAAGGCCAACAACGATCTGACGGAAGATGGTCAGAAAGATCACGAAGCCGAAGTCCAGAAGCTCACCGACAAACACGTCAAGGAAGTCGAGGAACACGTCGCCGCCAAAGAGGCGGAAGTGATGAAGGTCTGAGCGGCGTGATGGAGTGACCGTTGGCCGTCCTTACTTCGCCTGCTTGCGGAGTTGTTCGAGCCGTGAGAGCGGCTTGGCGGAAGGGTTTTTATCTTTCGGCTTTTGGTCCTCGGTTTTTGAAGCGACTTGTTTCGGGGAAGGTTTGTCGATTCGCAGGGTGCCGCCGTGGCCGGTTTGGTGGAGAATCGTGGAGCTGTTGTCAGGGATTTGGATGCGGAGAAAGAGAGCGCTGTGCTTGCCGACCGCGGCATCTTTGGCGACTTCGATGGGAAAGGTGATCTGCTCGGTGCCGTGGACGAACTCGAGGGGTTTCGTCTTGGTCCCATGAGGTAGCCCCATCAGTTCAGCCTTCGCGACCCCTTCGAATTTCTTGAGGTGTTCGAACTGGGAAATGACGGAAATATTTCGTCCCTGTTCGGTCGCGCTGAGATCGATGCTTGCGGTCAGCCAGGGCTCCGTGACCTTGAGCGGCACGAGGGAGCTGGAGACGACCACCGGTCCATTCGGTGTGTTGGCTTCGGCAAGCATGCAGATCTTCCAATCCCCGGCCGGCGCATCGGCGTTGGCGTTGATCTCGTAGTCGATCTCCGACTTGCCTTTTTCCAGTTTGATGGTGGCGGGTGAGCCGATCCCGGGTGGTTTCCAAAGGAAGCGCAAGGTGATGGCTTCATCGAAGCCGTCCTTTCGCTGGGCCCGGACCTTGAGTTTGATGGTGCCTCTCTGAACGATCGGGGTGGGTGGGGTGTCGAGCGAAAGGGTGAAGGGCGCTTCATCGACCACCGCGACGGCGATCTTTTCTGAAAAGGTCGAGTGATAGGGGCCCTGGTTGTTGACTTCGATGTGGTGGATTTCTTCGCGCAAGGGGCCGGAAACCTCAGGGGCCTTGTCGCCGGTGGCACGGATGGTGAAGGAATGGTAACCGCCAGCGATGGGTGCGTCGGCAGCGGCTTCGAGCACGATCGGGAAGCTGTTGAGTGACCGGGGAATGGGAGGGACGTGCATGCGGATTCCCGAGGGTAGAGGGTCGCTTTCAAACAGCGCATCGCAGGCAAGATTGCTGCGACTGATGTTGACGACCGTGGCGTAGCGGTTGCCGCGGGGAACCGTGAGGACTTTTTTCACCTGCGATTGGTTCCTCTCCGCGACGGGGAGGGTGGCGGAGATCGCGGGGGAACGTTCAGTCACTTCCAGCCGGTAATGGAAGTCGGGTGCGAATCGCATCAGCTTGTCGCGGACACTGACGCTGTACTCGCCGTCCTCAGGGCAGGTCCATTTAAGGAAGGAGTCGGGTGAGCCTTGGTCATCGTTGTTGACCAAACCCTTGCTATTGGAATCGTGGATGATGATGACGGAATCCAGCGGCGAGCGCAGGCTTCGGGCGAGGATCTTGAAGTCGAGGTTTTGCCCTTTTTTCGCGGTAAAGCGGAACCAGTCGATATCCTCCTTTTTCGAAAGGATTCCGTGGACGGCGAAGGGAATGGCTGGGGCTGGAGTGGCGGCCTTGAAGCCTTCGTTCGGTTCGATTTCCGGCGTGTGTTCGAGGGGAGAGACCTCGATCCAGTTCGGGGAGGGTGAGAGCAGGCCATCGCGTTCACTGAAAATGGGATAGCGACCGGAAGCTGCGGGTGGGATGGTAATGGTGCGGGTCAGCTCGCCGGAGGGATCGCCGATGAAACGAAAGTCGAGCGTCTCGCCGGGTTTGGCGCCCGGAGGAAAAGCGGCCGTGGGTCGGGGGAAGCTTCCGATGTGAAGACGGTAGCGTGAGGCATCGTTGCCTTCGTAAGCTGCTTCGCGAACGATGATCCGATACTCGCCGTCCGCCGGGGCGACGATGGATGCGAAGGCATCGGTGTAGAGCAGGGTGGCATCGTCGCAGGCGGCGAGTTCGAAGCGTTTGGGATCGAGGATGGCGACGTAGGCATCGAAGAAGAGCCGACCGAGGCGCATGGCTTCGACTTCGACCGAGAGCGGTTGGCCTTTCTTGAGGACGACTGAATAGACGTCTTCGTCCTCTGACTTGGCGACTCCCTGGACAGTGGTGTTGAGTTCAACAGCTTGGGGGGATTCGAAGTCGTTGTTCGGTTCCTTTTCCATGACGGTCGGGAACTGCCCGACCCAAATACTACGCAGGAACGAGACGCCGCCACTGGTCCGGAGCCGAAGGGGATGTTCGCCGAGTTCCGCGTCGGGCGCGATGCGGATGCGTGCGGTGACTTGCTTCGGGTTCTTTTCCTCGAGCTTGAGGACCTCGATGCCGGGCCTGTGAAAGAGCAGTTCGGCCGGTTGGTCGAGGCGGGCGCCGTGGAGATGAATGTCGAGTTCTGTGCCGCGCTGGGCACCGCACGGGTCGATGCGGACGAGGTCGGGAGTGAAGGAGGCGTGGGAGGCCAGAGTGAGGAAGGCAGAAAATAGAATGGCGAGAGGGCGGTGCATGAAAGTCGGACTATGGGCGTTTCGTTTGCTGCGCTGGCTCGCGAAGCGATGACGGACCATCGCACTTTGGAGGCTACGCCAGGATCGACTCAAGGACGCTGCCGCCGTCGACGATCTCGATCGGGCGGTTGCCCGGGGCCATCAGTTCCTTGTCGGCGGTGATGCCGATCTGTTTGTAAATCGTGGTGGCGAGGTCGGCGACGGTGACGCCATCGGTATCGACTTCACCGCCGAGGGCGTCCGAAGCACCGTGGACGTAGCCCTTTTTCACCCCGCCGCCGGCGAGCATGGTGGAGAAGACACGCGGCCAGTGATCGCGGCCGCCGGTGGGGTTGATCTTTGGCGTCCGTCCGAATTCCGAGGTGACCATGACGAGGGTGGAGTCGAGCATGCCGCGTTCCTCGAGATCGTTGATTAGTGCGGCAATCGCCTTATCGACAGGGGGAAGTTGGCTCTCGATGCCTGCCTTGATGTTGTCGTGATGGTCCCAGCCACCTGCGGTTAGAGAGACGAAACGAGTGCCGGCTTCGATGAGACGACGGGCAAGAAGCATGCGCTGGCCTGCCTGGGTCTTGCCGTAGGTTTCCTTGGTCTTGTCCGATTCGGCATTCAGATTGAAGGCCTCGCGTGCCTTTTCCGAAGAGATCAGTTTGTAGGCGTGCTGATAGAAGGCGTCCATCGAGTCGAGCGCATCGGATTCCTCGAGGGTGCGGAAATGATGATCGACGGTTTCGAGGAGGGAGCGCCGGCGGGCGAAGCGTTCTTCACTGACATCGCCGGGGAGGTTGAGATCGCGCACCTTGAAGTTGTTCTGCTCGGGATTGGATCCGAGGGCGAAGGGGCCGTAAGCGGAGGAGAGATAGCCGGAATTGGCGAATTCATTCGGGACGTTCGGGACGCAGACGTAGGGAGGGAGGTTGTTCTTCGATCCGAGTTCGTGCGAGATGACGGATCCGATCGAAGGGTAGTCGACGGCTGGCGACGGGCGGTAGCCGGTGAACATGTTGTGGGTGCCCCGTTCGTGGGCGGCCTCGCCGTGCGACATCGAGCGGATCACGGTGACCTTGTCGGCCAGTTTGGCGAGATGGGGGAGTTTCTCGCCAAACTGGATACCCGGCAAGCTGGTGTCGATCGCTCCGAACGGGCCGCGGTATTCGGCGGGAGCGTAGGGCTTGGGGTCGAATGACTCCTGGTGGGACATGCCACCGGGCAGGAAAATGTGGATGATCCCTTTTGCGGGGCCATCTTTCGTCTCGTAGAACTTCTGAGCGGCCGCGGCTTTTTGCTGGAGGAAACCGGGCAGGGAGAGCCCGAGTCCGCCGAGCATGCCGACGTAGAGGAATTCGCGGCGTGAGGAGTAGCGGGCGAGAGGATTTCCAGGGCAGTCGGATTTCATGAGAAGATCATGGGGCGTTCCGAAACAATACGGAGTCCGCCGCCGAGGCTTTTCAGAATACTGAAATGATCGATTGGGGCGATGATTTTGGAGTTGGGAGCTGCCGGGAAGCCATATTCTGAGAGGAAAAGGTGGCGGATTGCGGGGTTGGCGAGTCGGAGATGGTCGCTAGACTTTCGACATGGAGTCGCCCCATCTGGATATGTTCACGGAAAGGGAACTGTTGGGGTCGGGTCCCAGCGGGGCGGTTTTCCGTGCGGTGAAGTCCGATGGATCGGTGAAAGCGGTGAAGCTTCTCGATGGGATGGCGATCAATCGAGCGGTGCTTGAGGCGGCCTGCGCCCGGCTTGAGCGGGGTGGTTGGCCGAAGGGGATCCTGCGGATTGACGAGGCCGATTTTCGTGCTCGTCCCGCCGCCCGGTTGACGGCTTGTCTGGCGGATCAGGCGGCCGACGGCACGTGGCGGCCGCGCAGTTTGCAGCACCAGCTTGAGGAATTTCCCGGGGAGCGATCATGGCCGGTGGTGGTCGGTTTAGCGGAGGCGCTGGCGTCCCTGCACGACCGGCGGGTGGCGCATGGCAATCTGAAGCCCGGCAATGTCTTCATCGACGATGAGGGCGAGGTGGTGCTGACCGACTGGGCGCTGGGTCACATGCCCGGGATTGGGCATATGGAGTTCACGGATGCCTGCCTTTATCATCCCCCCGAGCAGCTGCGTTCCTCGGACGGCTATCTTGAGGAGGAGGGCTATCGGTGGGATGTCTTTGCTTTTGGCGTGATGGCGTATCGTTTGTTGACCGGGATGTTTCCGCGCTGTGATGCGACTTTCCAGGAGGCGGCTCCGGTGTCCGGTGAGACCACCCGGGATGGGATCGCGGCGGATCTCGGGAAGATTGCAAATTCGCTTGAGGCCCAGGCTTCGGTGAGTTGGCCCGAGGAGCCGAAGAACGCGCTTGAGGAAGGCTACCGCGAAGTGATCGATACCTGTCTGGCTCTCGATCCTCTGGCGCGACCGGCGAACGGCATGGAGATCCGTCGACTACTACGAATCTCGGAGGTCGCCGTCGAAGAGGAGCTCAAGCGGGAGGAGGTCCTCGATCAGCGTCGGCATTCCCAGCGCTCCGCATGGCGGGCAGGTGTGGCGGCCGGAATACTGGCGGCGGCTGTGGTGGTGCTGGCCATGCTCTGGCAGCTGACCCGCACCCAGCTGCAGACTTCGATCGACGAGCGGCAATCTGAAGTCGAGTCGCTGACGGAGCAGGTCGACTTGGCCGAGCGTCGGCTTGATGTCGCGATGAAATCGGAGAAGGAGGCGCGGGAGACCTTGCAGACGGAGTCGACCATCTGGCTGGCAAGGATTGAGGAGTCGAGGTCGATTGGTGATCGCCTTTTTGCTTGGGCGATGGAAAAGGGGAACCGCAACCTGCCACCGCTTGATGGTCGTGAGCTCCGGCTGGCACGCTTGGAAAACTACTATGTGCATTTCCTGGAGCGCACGGCTGAGGTTGAGGGACTCGAGGATGAGAGGGCTCGCGCGAGATTGCAGTTGGCGGAGATTTCGCTGGCGAGTGGCGATGCGGAGAAGGCGGCAAAAAGGCTTGAAGAGGCGATCGCCGTGGCGGGTGAGATCGAGGAGGCGGGGGCTGAGTTGAACCTGCGTCTGGCGACTGATTACCTGATTCTCGCGCTGCTCAGGCAGCAGAGTAATGACCCGCAAACCGACGCCAGCTTTGGCGTGGCACGGCAGGCATTGGAGGCAATTCCCCAGGCGGAGGTTGATGCGGACCGTGTGACTCAATTGCTTGCGATTCTCGGGATTCACGAGTCCCGCCAGCTGGCTGCGGCTGGTGAGGAAGCCAAGGCGCTGGAGCTATTGCATCGGGCGACCGAGGATCTGAATCGTCTGGTGGCGAATCGGCCCGAGGCGGCGATTCTGCGTTCGGAATTGGTTTCGTGCTATCTGTCGTCTGCCACCATTTTGGACGGCATGGGGGAAATGGGAGATGCACGAACGGTGCGCTCTCTGGCGGCGGATGTGCTGGTCGACCTGATCAAGAAGAGGCCGTCTGACTTGGAGCTGAGGATCGAGTTGGCAGGGTGCTATGGGGCGATTGCGGAGTCGTCCTTGATTGCCGGAGACTTGAAGAATGCCGAGGCGATGTCCAAGGCGGCGGTGAAGTTGCTGTTAGAAGTTTTGCCGCAGCGGCCGGACAGCGTTGTCGCCCGCTCGCGGCTGGCGGCCCAGCGGGGTTTGATGGCGGGCATCCTGCGTGACCGTGGGGAGCGGGAGGAGGCGATCGAGCTTTACGATGAGGGCCTGCGTCTGATTGAAGGCCTGACCCTTGGTGATGATGCGGACCCCGTCGCACGATACCGCTTCGCCCTGCTGACTTGGGAGAAAGGGCGGATGCTCGGTTTTTCCGGGGACAGGGAGAAGGAAATCACTCATGAGCAGAAGGCGGTCGCCATCCTTGAACAGCTTCTCGATGATCCCTACGCTCTGTCGCGGGGAGAGCAGATCCGTCGTTCTCTGGGCTATGTCCTGGGTGACATGGGACATGCCGCGCAGCTGGAAGAGAACAAGGAGCTGTCGGCCGAGGCCTTTTCCAAGGCGGTGAAAATATGGGAAGAGTTGAGTCGTGAACGTCCCAGCAACGAAGAGTATCAGGAGGCTTTGGAGTGGAACCGTCAGCGACTTGGCGCGCTCGATTAAGAGGTGATGGAGGGCATTGATGACAGTCTCGTGCGGGAGGTCTCGCGATCATTCGCGCTGTCGCTGCGTCTGCTTCCCGGCCCGATGCGTGATCCGGTGAGTCTTGCCTATCTGCTGGCGCGTGCGAGCGACACGCTGGCTGACAGCTCATCTGTCCCGGCGGAAGCACGGATGGAGTGGCTGGATGGATTCATTGCCGAAGTGAATGGGCACGGTCATGCATGGAGGAGTGATCTACGACGTTTTTCGGAGAAGCAGAGTCACGCCGGTGAGCGACGCTTGATGGAGCGGTTGGACGACTGCTTTGCTGGTCTTGGCGGTCTGGCTGGGAGGCAGCAGGAGATCGTGCGTGAGGTGATCCTGATCATCACCGGAGGGCAGCGTCTGGACCTTGAGCGTTTCGCCAGCGGTCCGGCGAAACTTCCGGATGCCGGGAGTCTCGAGGACTACTGCTGGCGCGTCGCGGGATGTGTCGGAGCCTTCTGGACGAAGATCGGTTTTGAGACTTTGGGTGAAGGGTTTTCGAAGACCGATCCGAAGCAACTGGAGGATTGGGGAATCAACTATGGGAAGGGGCTTCAGTTGGTGAATATCCTGCGCGATTTGCCGGGAGATCTGGCACAGGGTCGTTGCTATCTTCCAGTGGTGGATGAGCAGGACCACGAGGCTTTGCTAGCCGAAGCAGCGAGCTGGCGGAAGGTCTCCCGCGATTGGCTGGAGTTGGGGAGGATCTATTCAAGTCAGCTCCAGATCCGGAGGTTGAGAGCGGCAAGCGTGCTGCCCGCCCTGCTCGGCGAGAAGACGCTGGGTCTTCTCGATCAGGCAGATTGGGAGGCTTTGGAAAGCGGAGTAAAAATCACTCGCGGGGAGGTGAAGCGCAGTCTCGTCCGAGCCATGTTTTGGAAGAAAACGGCGAAATGACCCAATCGCTCTCTAGACTTTGATTAATCAAAGTCTAGTTTCATCCCCGATGCCGAGCAGCACGGTGGAAAATTATCTGAAGGCGATTCTTCGTCTGTCCGACGAGTCTCCCAAAGAGGAGCTGGTCCCGGTCGGAAAGATTGCCGACGCATTGAGTCTCACTCCTGGCACGGTGACGACGATGATGAAGCATCTCGGGAAAGAGGGCTTTATCGATTACCAAGCGCGAAAGGGCGTGGTCCTCACCGAGCGCGGCCGAAGCACAGCGGTGCAGGTGCTGCGCCGTCATCGCCTGATTGAACTGTTCCTCGTCGAAGTGATGCACCTCGACTGGGCGCACGTGCACGAGGAGGCCGAAGTGCTGGAGCATGTGCTTTCCGATCGGCTGGTCGAACGCATCGATGAAATGCTGGGGAGGCCGGCGCATGATCCGCATGGCGATCCGATCCCTGATGCGAAGGGGGTGGTGCGCGAGGACGAGTTGCGGAAACTTGGAGACTGTGTGCCTGGAAAGTATCAGTTGGTGAGGGTGGCGCGCGATGAGCCGGAGTTTCTCAGTTGGCTGCAAAGCCAGGGATTGCGACCGGGGATCGGGATCGAAGTGGTGGCGGCCGACTCTTTCGCCGGGATCGTTGAGGTGCGTGTGGAGGGGGCGGCGGAGTCAATCCGGATCGGAGAAGCGGTGGCCGGGGTGCTCGGGGTCGGACCTCAGTGAGCGCTCTGGCAATGAAGCGAAGGCCGTCGTTGACGTCAGCCGAGTTCCCGCTTGAAATGCGCCGCCCGGCTGTGGCCGATGGATTTCATGGACTATTCGAAAAAAATTGCCCGCCAGGTCGCCAACGTCCCTCGTTCCGGGATTCGCGATTTCTTCGAGCTCGTGCAAGGCCGGAAGGGAGTGATCTCACTCGGTGTAGGTGAGCCGGACTTCGTCACCCCATGGCATATCCGGGAAGCGGCGATCTACTCGCTGGAGCAGGGGCATACCAGTTACACCTCGAATCTTGGTTTGCCGGCACTGCGTGAGTCGATCTCCCGCTATGTTGAAGACTTTTTTCACGTCCGCTATGAACCGCTGACCGAAGTGCTGGTGACGGTCGGAGTCTCCGAAGCGATCGATATTGCGTTGCGAGCCCTGCTCGATCCGGGCGACGAGGTCATTTATCACGAGCCCTGCTATGTGTCCTATTCGCCGAGCATCACGATGGCCTATGGCAAGGCGGTGCCGGTGGAGACGCGGAAGCGGGATAGCTTCTCGCTGAAGCCCGAAGCCTTGGCCGCCGCCATCACCCCCAAGAGTCGGGTGCTGATGCTGAACTTTCCGACGAACCCGACGGGAGCCACTTCCAGTCGTGAGGATCTCGAAGGCATTGCCAAGCTATGCATCGAGCACGATTTGATGGTGCTGAGTGACGAGATCTACTGCGAACTTCGTTACGATGCCAAGGAGGAGCACGTGTCGATTGCCTCGCTGCCAGGGATGCGTGAGCGCACGATTCTGCTCCATGGTTTTTCCAAAGCCTTTGCCATGACCGGCTTCCGTCTGGGTTACGCCTGCGCGCCGCAACCGATCATCGAAGCGATGATGAAGATCCACCAGTATTCGATGCTTTGTGCGCCGATCATGAGTCAGATGGCGGCGATCGAAGCGCTTGAGAATGGGGCTCCGGCCGTGGTTTCGATGCGCGACAGCTACCACCAGCGCCGCGATTTGGTCGTCAAACGTTTGAACGAAATGGGGCTCGATTGCCATTCGCCGGGAGGAGCGTTCTACGTCTTTCCCGATATCCGCAAGACCGGTCTCAGCAGCAAGGATTTCGCCATGAAGCTTCTTGAAGAGGAAGGCGTGGCGGCGGTTCCGGGAACGGCCTTTGGCCAGTCTGGTGAAGGATTCCTGCGTTGCTGTTATGCGACGAGTATCGAGGAACTGAAGCTGGCCATGGACAAGATGGAGGCATTTGTCGGTCGACTTTGAATGGCGATGTCTGAATCAAATCCAGTGAAGTCGAATGCCGATCGGATGCGCTTGGAGGATCCTGATCGCTGGGTGCCGCGACAGGTCATCCCGTTTGCGGTCTTCATGGCATTTCTGTTGGTCCTCCAGTTGGCAGACGCCTTTTTCAAGGTGGACCTGCCGGAAGCACCCTGGTGGCGGAAGGCTCCGGAACAATGGATCTATCCGCTGCAGACCATCATTGGCCTCGGGCTCCTGATCAAGTGGTGGGGAAGCTATGAGTTCAACTGGTCGTGGAAATGGTCGATGATCGGTGTGGTTTTTGGTGCTGTGGGAATCGGATTCTGGATTCTGCCAACGGCGCTCTACGACTGGCTGGGCATGGAAGGCGAGGCGGAGGGCTGGCGCAAATGGCTCGGCCTCGCCGCACGTCGTGACGGATTCGATCCCGGAGAGTTGTTTGGTGAGGGAAGTGCGGGCTACTGGTTTGCCTTGGTGATGCGATTCATCCGAGCCGCCGTGCTGGTGGCTCTGGTCGAGGAGATATTCTGGCGTTCCTTCATGATGCGGCTGCTGCTCGATTGGGACGGCAAATACTGGAGAAAGCCGTTCGGGGTGGCATCGAGGCTGAGTTTCTTCGTCGTCACCGGCCTGTTCGTCGTGGCCCACGCACCGGTCGACTATGCGGGGGCGCTGATTTACGGATCCCTGACCTATCTGCTCTGCGTTTGGAGCAAGAATCTTGGCGCTTGTGTGGTGATGCATGCGGTCGCGAATCTTCTGATGGGCCTGTATGCCGTGGGATTCGGGAAACTGGGCTTGTGGTGAGGTCCGGGTTTCTTGCGTCGTCGTGCTGGTCAAACCGGGAAGTGGGTCGCTAGGCTCCCTCCATGCCCACCGAATTGTTCGATCCTTCAGGTCTCCTTGAACGGGGAGGTCCGATCATCTGGCTTCAGCTGGCCCTGGCATTTTTCGGCGCGGTGTTCGTGATCGAGCGACTCTTCTTCTTCCATCGGGCGCGGATCAATGTCGGCGATCTTTTGGTGGGATTCTCCAATCACGTGCGTCGCAAGGCCTACGCCGAAGCTCTTCACGAGGCGGCGCGTGCTCCGGGACCTGTCGCACGGGTGGCTCACGCCGTCTTGCTTCGCCATCATCTCGAACGACGGGATCTCAGGGATGTTGCCCAGGAGGCCGGTCAGCTGGAAGTCCCCCGGATCGAAAAGAACCTGCGTGCGATTCTGGCGATCTCGCTGTTGGCGCCCCTGGTTGGAATGCTCGGCACGGTGCTTGGCCTAACCGATTTATTCGACGGACTGCGCCAGCAAAGTGAGGGAACGGTGGCGGTTGATCTGTCGGAGGGTGTCTTTCAGGCGCTTGTATCGACGGCCTTCGGACTGATCGTCGCGATTCCGGCGTATCTGTTTTACGTGTATTTCCACGCCCGGGCCAAGCGCCTGTTTCACCGTATCGAGCGGACGGGAATCGAAATGGTCAATATCGTTTGTGATGCCCGAAGCGAAGAGGGCATGGTGCTGATCCGGGATGACATCGAAACTCGTGAGCGCCCTGAGAAAAAGGAATGAAACTGGTCACGACATTGCCTGAGCGTGCTGGCTTTCTGCATGCGATTCCCCTGTTCGATCTGTTCGGACTGCTCTTGGTCTTCATCCTTCTGGGACCTTCGTTCGTCCGGCATTCCGGTGTCAGGGTGGACATGCCAATGTCGCGCTATCAGGTGGAGCGGGATCCGAATGCTGCAGTCATCACCATCACGCAGGGCAACCCGGCGGTGCTTTGGCTGGAGCGGCAGCGGGTCACCGAGGGCGAATTGATCAAAAGCCTGGCCGAGCGGCGTGAACAGATGGCGACGGTCCCGACAGTTTACATCCGCTCCGATGCGGAGATTCCCGCATCGTTTGAAAGACGAGTGGCCGAGTCTGCCTTGCAGCAGGGTTATCGTGTGTATCTTCTCGGCCGTCCCCTCATGTTTGAGGAATTTGAGTAGCACCGATGATCAGAAACCGTTCCAAACTGCAACGCCGCGATCGGGACTCGGGACTGGTCTTCAGCTGGCGGGTTCCACTGACGAGCAAGGGCTCGTTTTTAGCAGCGTTTGTCCTCGTGGGACTAATCTCTGCCGGACTTGCCGGCTTTGTTAGAATCAAAACGGGAAAGGAGCCTCGTCAGGAAGAACAAAGGGCGAGCTTGGTGCTGGTGACTGAAAGTGCCGGCGGTGACTGGTTGGACGCGCTTGCGGTGGAAGCAGGTCCCTATCCGTTTCGCTGGAATCCGGCCGCGGATCCCGCCTATTCCGCGCTGCGCGGACAAGCCTTGCGCGAGGCGAGCGGAGCCAGTCTGACCTATCAGCCCGAACCGGTTGCCCTCGACTTCGAACGCGTCGAGAATCTGGTGCGTGTCTCCGAAGAGATCGCCTACTTTCCACCTTTGCCGAGACTTCCCCCACGCAAGTCGATTGAAGCGGTGCGCGAGACGACACTCGGGGCAAAAGTGGTCCGCTCCGGTGAGGGGCCAATGCTTCAGATTTCCCGCCTGCCGCTTGAAGCCAAGGATGCGGTGGCAGCATCGGGCCGACGGTATATGATTCGCTACCAGTCTGATGGGCGTGTCTGGCAAGTGACGCCCCTGAAAACGGAAGATACTCCGATAGATTTGGTCGGCTGGCTTGAGCGAGGCAGGGTTATCAACCATGGGGACGAGGGCGGGTGGTTGGTCGTCGAATCCACCGTCGAACCATGATCTACCTGACTCTGACCGAGCTGGCCTTCGTGGTGCTGGGCCTGGCGATGCTGACCGTGGCATTCTTCGGCTGGGTCTCGCAATGGGCGGCGAAGAACGCCGAAAGGCGCTCGCAGCATCAGCGGATTGTCTGCCGCCTCTGTCTGGCGGTATTCGAGAGTCCCGGCCGGCAATCGGTGGTGAAATGCCCGCATTGCGGGGGGAAAACGAATCGGGGCGGGTCCAAGTCATTGGGATGAGGCTTGCCACCCCATGGAGCAGGCTTTAAGCACCACCAACTCCTACTTAGCGCAACGACTTATGAGCGAACGACGAATCGTGATCACTGGAATCGGCTGTGTCAGCCCCTTGGGCAATGACTTGGACAGCACTTGGGAAGCGATGAAGGCCGGCCGTAGCGGAATCGGACGGGTGACGCACATCGACCCCGAATCCTACAGCTGCCAGATCGCTGGGGAGGTGAAGGATTTCCAGCCAGAGAACTATTTCAAGAATCCCAAGGACAGTCGTCGGTCCGATCGCTACGTGCAGCTCTCGGTCGCCGCAGCGCGCATGGCGCTCGATCATTCCGGTATCGATCCTGAAGCCGTCGACAAGTTCCGCACGGGCGTGATGCTGGGTAGCGGCATTGGTGGACTTGGGACGCTTGAAAACGAGCACACCAAGATCGTGAACGGAAAGATCGGCCGCGTCTCACCGTTCCTGATCCCGATGATGATTGCCAATATCTCCAGCGGGATCTTTTCGATGGAGTTCGGCTTCGGGGGTCCGAACATGTCGATCGTCACCGCGTGTGCGACTTCCAATCACTCCATCGGTGAAGCTTGGAGGATCATGAAATTCGGCGATGCGGATGTGATGATTGCCGGCGGTGCCGAAGCAAGCATTCTGCCCTGTGGATTGGCTGGATTCGGTAACATGAAGGCCCTCAGTACTCGCAATGATGATCCGGAGAAAGCTTCCCGTCCCTTTGATGTGGACCGCGATGGTTTTGTGATGGGCGAGGGTGCCGGTGTGGTGGTGCTCGAAACGCTGGAGCATGCCCGGAAACGCGGAGCGAAGATTTATGCTGAACTGATTGGCTACGGCATCAGTGCCGATGCCTATCATTTGACCTCACCGCATCCTGAAGGAGAGGGGGCCAGCCGTTGCATGGACATGGCGCTCCATCATGGAGGCGTGAATCCGGAGGATGTGCAGTATGTGAATGCGCACGGCACCTCGACCGGCCTCGGCGACGTTTGTGAGACCAAGGCGATCAAGCGGACTTTCAAAGACCACGCCAAGAACGGGCTGATCGTCAGTTCAACCAAATCGATGACGGGTCACTTGCTCGGTGCTGCCGGAGGCGTTGAGTTGGCAGCCTGTCTGATGGCGATTCGGGACGGGATCATTCCACCGACGATCAATCTCGATAACCCGGATCCCGAGTGTGATCTGGACTACGTGCCACATGTGGCGCGCGAAGCAAAGGTCGACATCGCCCTGAGCAACAGCTTCGGCTTCGGCGGGCACAATGCCTCGTTGTTGGTGAAGCGCTTTGCCTGATCCGTGGTGCTCAAGGAGCGGCGATCTGCCGATTTGGAAATCCCGAGAGTGAGGCGCTTTGTGGTCTTCTAGTTCGGAGCTGGCGAAAGACGGACTTGCTCCAGGGCTGCTCTTGGCTGCAAGCCGAACGCTCCTCGGGCTACAAAAAAACGGACGCCGTTTCGGGCGTCCGTTTGTGAAAAATCTTAAAGTCAGAAGAAAGCTTCAGGACTGGGAAGACGAAGCGGACCGGGCGGCTGCAATCTCCTCTGCCTTGGCATCCTGACCAGGGCTGTTGTAACGCCAGCGAACCTTGTGACGCTTGGGAGCGGTGCGCATCTTGCGGATCTTGCGCTGATTCGGAGATTCAAAAGCACGACGGCGACGCATTTCCTCGAGGATGCCCTCGGTATCGAGTTTGGTCTTCAGGCGCTTCAGGGCACGGTCTACCGGTTCGCCTTTCTTGACGTTTACTCCACGGGTATCTTGGTCGCTCATTCTTAGTTCTTTCTACGTTCCTGTTGGGTCGGGCGCGGAAACTCGGACACAGGGGCTGCCTTGTCAAGGCAGGAATTGGCTGGTTTCACCGGGTTTTTCGCATCGGGAGGGGGCTTTCGAAGCTCACTGCAGCTCGGGGAAGCGAAGCTTGGCGATGGATCGGACACGATGGCTGGAAAGTGCTTCTCCCCATTCACGCTTCTCGACCGCAGCATTGCTCTCGCTCCGCTCACGCCATGCGATTTGGCCGGTCTCCTCCTCCGGAGACCGGGATGGTTGAACTGAGTCGAGGCGCTACGCTTCTCGACCGCAGCATTGCCCTCGCTCCGCTCACGCCAGGCGATTTGGCCGGTCTCCTCCTCCGGAGACCGGGATGGGTGACTGAGTCGAGGCGCTTACGCTTCTCGACCGCAGCATTGCTTGAACTTCTTGCCGGAACCGCAGGGGCAGGGGGCGTTGCGGCCGACGGAATCGATATTGAAGCTCGGTGGACGACGTTTGGGCAGGTTCAGCTTCAACTCGCCACTGCCGGGGATGGCGGCAGGGTTGATGGCACCGGAACTCCCAGAGCTGGCCATGTTGGCCTGCGAGATTCCCTCATTGCCAGCACTCTGCAGGTTCTGCGGGGCAGCATGCATCTGCTTGAGGAACTGCTCGATCTTGGCGGCGGAGCGGAAGAGGTTCTGCAGTGCCTCTTGCTCGATGCTGCTCATCAAGGTCACGAAGAGATTGTAGGCCTCGTTCTTATACTCAATGAGCGGATCTTTCTGGCCTTGAGCACGGAGGGTGATGCCTTCACGGAGAGCATCCATGTTGTACAGATGCGCCTGCCATTGCTTGTCGATGGCTACCATGATCATCCGGCGCTCTTCCGCATCGAGGATCTCGGGGGGCAAGTCGCGAGTGCGGAGGTCGTAGGTTTCCTTCACCCGAGTCACCAGGAACTCAGAGATTTCTTCAGCGGACTTCGTGGTCACGTCGAGGTCTTCCTGGCCGAACTTGATGGGCAGGGTCATGTGGACCCAGTTCATCAGCTCATTGTAGTCCGGAGACTCTTCATCTCGGTCCGTCAGAAATTCGCCGACCTTTTCGGGAATGATTTTCTCGATGACTTCGTCGACAAGATTTCGCGGGTTCTCGGTGCTGAGGGCTTCGTTGCGATAACCATAAACAACCTCACGCTGCTTGTTCATCACGTCGTCGAACTCAAGCACCCGCTTGCGCCAGGTGTAGTTGCGTTGTTCGACGCGCTTCTGGGCAGTCTCGACGGATTTGTTGAGCCACGAATGCTCAAGGGCCTCGCCATCCTCCATGCCGAAGCGCTCCATCATGGAGGTCATGCGGTCGGCGGCAGCGAAGTTCCGCATCAGGTCATCCTCGAAGGAAATGTAGAACTGGCTCATGCCAGGATCACCTTGTCGGGCACAACGACCGCGAAGCTGGCGGTCGACGCGGCGCGATTCGTAGCGCTCGGTGCCGATGACGAACAGACCACCGGCTTCGGCGACACCTTCGCCCAGTTTGATGTCGGTGCCTCGACCAGCCATGTTGGTGGAGACGGTCACCCCGCCACGCTGTCCTGCGTTGGAAATGATCTCCGCTTCCTGCATGTGGTATTTCGCATTCAGCACACTGTGCGGAATCTTGGCGCGCTTGAGCATGCGGGAGACGGTTTCAGAGGCATCGACCGAGGCCGTGCCGACGAGCACTGGTTGGCCCTTGGCGTGAGCTTCCTGGATCTTGGCGATCACGGCGTTGTATTTTTCGCGGCGTGTCTTGAAGACCTGATCGTTCAAATCCTCGCGGGTGTTCGGGCGATTGGTCGGGATCGGCAGAACGTCGAGTTTGTAAATGTCGGAGAACTCCGCAGCTTCGGTCTCCGCCGTTCCGGTCATGCCGGCAAGCTTTTCGTAAAGTCGGAAGTAGTTCTGAATCGTGATCGTCGCGTAAGTCTGGGTCTCCTTCTCAATGGCGACGTTTTCTTTCGCTTCGACGGCTTGATGGAGGCCATCAGACCAGCGGCGACCGGGCATCTCACGACCGGTGTTTTCATCGACGATGATTACCTTACCTTCGGTCACCACATACTGAACGTCCTTCTCATAAATGCAGTAGGCTTTCAGGAGTTGGGAGATGTTGTGCATCTTCTCAGCCTGATGATCGAGCTTCTCCTGAAGCGCCTCCTTCTTCTGCGAGCGGACCTCATCGGTCAGTTCCGGGTCGGCGTCGATGTCGGCAAACAATGTGCCGAGATCAGGAAGAACGAAGGACTCAGGTTCATCTGGTGAAAGAAAGTGGCGCCCGGTCTCCATCAAGTCGGCGTCGTTGGCTTTCTCATCGATGGTGAAGTAGAGCTCTTCCTTGAGGTCGAAGAGGGCCTTCTTCTGGGCGTCCTGATAGAAGGAGAGTTCGGTCTTTTCCATCAGTCGGCGAACTTCCGGTTCCTGCATCAGACGCATGAACTGGCGGTTGCGCGGTTGGCCGAGCTTGACCTTGAAAAGCGCACGACCGGCGAGTTCGATGTCATCCTCTTCGAGCGCCTTCTTGCCTTCGGCGACGAGGTCGTTGCAGAGCGTGGTCTGGCGTTTGACGAGTTGTTCAACGAGCGGCTTGTAGCGATCGAACTGATGGCTGGAGACCGTCGATGGACCGGAGATGATCAGCGGCGTCCGGGCTTCATCAATGAGGATCGAGTCGACCTCATCGATCACCGCGAAGTAGTGACCGTGCTGGACTTGATCGTCCTTTGACGTGGCCATGCCGTTGTCGCGCAGGTAATCGAAACCGAACTCGGCATTGGTGCCGTAGGTGATGTCGCACTGGTACTGGTCGCGACGTTCCCACGGCGGCATTTGGTTTTGAATGCATCCGACCGTCAGTCCGAGATACTTGTAGAGCGCACCCATCCATTCGGAGTCACGACGGGCAAGGTAATCATTGACCGTGACGATATGGACGCCAAGACCGGTCAGTGCATTGAGGTAGACGGGAAGGGTTGCGACGAGGGTCTTGCCTTCACCGGTCTGCATTTCGGCGATCATCCCCTTGTGCAGGGCGACGCCGCCGACGAGCTGGACGTCGAAGTGGACCATCTCCCAGAGCAGCTCGTGGTCGCTGACCATGATCTTGGTGCCGCACATCCGTCGCGCGGCGTTCTTCACCACGGCGTAGGCATCGGGAAGTATCTGGTCGAGATAGCGGGCGCGAGCCTGACGGAATTCCGGCTCGATCTCGCGAAAAGCGTTTTTGGCAGCCTCGATGGAATCGGCATTGGCTTCGACCTTGCCGGGAAGCTGGGGGAACTCTTCGCGTAGAGCTGCGATTCGGGCTTCGACCTGATCGGCCGCTTCTTGAATTTCAGCCGCTTCCATCCGCTCGAGAGCGGGTTTGGGCGGGGCATCGAGGTCGTGATAGCGGGCGAGGTGGGTTTTCCACTTGGCAGTCAGCTCCAAGAGCTTTTCCTCCGGTTCCTGCTGGAGCGCCTCCTCGATTTCCTTGATCCGTTCGACGGTCGGCTTAATGCGGCGTAATTCGCGTTGGTTTTTCGAGCCAACGATCTTCTGAAGGATCCACTTGATCATGAGAAAAATTATTTCGGGGAGCTTGATATCAGCCCCTGCGGCGGAGGCCATACACCGACAATGCCCCCGGTGCAAGTAGCACGGTGCGAAGGTTTTGGAATGGGGGGAGGAGCCGACGGACGGGCTTCAGCCCATGTCCCGAGGCCGCCGAGCCCGGCGGCGGCAGTCGACGGGAGTCAAACTAGGGCTTGTCAGGGTGATGACCCCTGATCGAAGCTCTCGCGCGTGCGTAAGACTACTTCCGTCCTTGCTCTCCTAGGTTTGTGTTGGGCAGGGACGTCCCCGGTGAATGCCGGGGTTTTTGTGATCGAGCCCAGTTCCTATCTCGATTTTTCGGGAACCATTGCCGGGGTGCCCTGGACACCGCAGGACCCGGGAGGCCAGAGCTTTCGGAGCAAGGTGGTCGGCGATATCGTCGGCACCTGGAGTGGCGAGGACTTTGTCATCGGGTCGAACAGCTTCTTGGAACTCCTCGGCGTCTGGGCGGGGGGCGTCTATCCCGCTTCGTCCGCCGTGCCTGGCGCAATCGGGGGGATCTTCAACTACGCCGGGGAAGTGGATCTCGGACCCGGAGGGGTAATCGCCTCGACGACCTACGACATGGTCTTCGAGGTCTTCGGCGGGAGTCTTTCGACCCTCACGGAAGGGAGCAATCTGGAGGTCTTTGTCAGTTCAGGAGTCTCCAACTACGCCCCGCCGGGTGCGCCCGGGGCGCAATCGACATCCTTGGCGGGAGGGGTTCCGACCACCGTGACAAATGGTGCGCTGGCGAGAACGACCTTCCCCGACGGCGAACGGATTGCCTTCGAGGTCGATATCTATTTCGAAGGGGTGACCAACTTCGGCGGAGGTCAGGTTCCGTTCACGTTGAACTACACCGGTGAGGTCAGTGCCTTGCAAGGCGTGCCGGAACCCGGGGTGTGGTCGTTGATGGGCTTGGGGGCAGTGGTGTTTTTACTGAGGCGGGGGAGGTGGGTGGCGCGCGCGAGCGGATGAGTCTCCATGCAGCACTTCTTGGCTGCAGGAATATGCTTTTCGGTGAGGCTCCTGAAATAGCCGTTGGACCGGACCGTAGGGGCGGTGGGGTTTGAGAGGACCAGAGGGCGGGAAAAAAAGGGGGGTGACGCTTGGTAGCGGATGGATGAGTGGCGTTTTTTGAAGCTCTGCTTGTCTTTGACAAAAGCGGCCAACCTATTCCCCATCCAATGCCTCCGAGAGCACCAAGCTCATTCATTCCCCGGAGTCAGAAAAAAATCCCACTCGGTAGAACCCAAAGGGCTCCGGACTGGAAGGTGTATGGTCAAACTCCACCGGGGTTCCATCTCCACCAGAATTCTCGGTGTGGCGGTCTATCTCCAGCCAAGTGCCAGGATCGTCCAGCGTTGGTGTGTAATAGAGGATGTAAGTCAACCTCTCGCTGGTCACGAGAGGCACAAACGAAACTGTCAGAGGGTTTGGATCCGTTATGGATTGTCCGGCAACCCTCAACGAAATAGTGTCCAAGGATTTCGGATTGGTGCCAAATTCCTCTTCCCGGAGGTTGGGGATACCGTCGTTGTCGAAGTCCAGTTCCGCGTCTGTGGGATCATCTTTGTCGAAGCCATGAAGATCTTCGAATGCGTCGCTCATTCCGTCTTCGTCGCTATCTTCGGGAACCACAATGCTTACGATTACGGCAGTCTTGCCGCTACCTCCAATCGGATTCCATGCCTCTACAAAAAAGCGATAGGTCCCTTGGGCGGGCGTCGCGCGTATCACTCCGGTCGTTGGTTCCAGCTCCCAACCCTCGGGTAGATCAAAAGCCGTGAAGGTGTCTGCTGAAGGTTGAGTGCTGAGCGGGATCACCATATCTTTGCCAGCGGCCCGCTGAAAGTCCTGTTGCCCCTCGAACATGGGAGCACCTTCCGCCGGTTGGAAATCAAAGAAAGCCTCGATGGAATCTCCCTGCCCCACCGAGTTCGATGCCCAAATCAGGATCGAGTGCGATCCGGCCTCCAGCGGGATGCCCGAGAGGTTGCCCGTAGCTGAATCCAGTTCGATTCCGTAGGGCAGCGCCCCGGTATCGAAAGAAACAGGTGAGCCTGTCGCTGTGAGGGTTGCCGAAAATGGCTCGCCTACCTGACCGGCAAGCGCGGGTGGATTGATCACAGGAGTTCCCGAAGCGGGAACCACTGTGAT
The DNA here is from genome assembly GCF_049672945.1 of Haloferula sp. Taxonomy (NCBI): domain Bacteria; kingdom Pseudomonadati; phylum Verrucomicrobiota; class Verrucomicrobiia; order Verrucomicrobiales; family Verrucomicrobiaceae; genus Haloferula; species Haloferula sp. Next base: position 56,016 of record NZ_JBATWY010000023.1, read on the forward strand.
GGAAAATTCCTGTGCTGCTCCCACACCGAGAGCATTCAAGGCTGAAACGGCGAACGATTCAGTGCCGGGAGTCCGTGGGGTGCCGGATAATGTGCCTGTCAATGTGTCAAATGCGAGCCAGTCCGGCAGATCCTCGATGTTCCAAACCATGGGGGATTCCGACGCCTCAAAAGTCCATGAAAACTCGGATTCGGCGGTCGCATCGGCCGTAGTGGAGCTTGTGACGACGGGGGTGCCATCAGCGGGGAGAATCTTGAGGATGCGGCAGGATGTCTCACCTCGAATCAATCCAGCAATCGGAGTGATCGAGAGCTCGAACTCTCCAGGCTCCGTGGGTTCACCGCTGATTTCCCCTGTGTTTTCATTCAAGGCAAGGCCCTCAGGAAGGCCCTCGATCTCAAACCGGGTGGTTCCAACGCTTCCGTAAAAGGTGTGGGAAAAGGCAACTCCAACTTGCCCCTCAAGGGAGGCGGTCATCATCAAAGCTTGGCTGCCACCGGTGGGCATGACAGAGAGGGAGGAAAGACTTGAACGGCTCATACTGAGTAGCCCGGCCGTCTGGGGCGGCGAATCCAGGAGTTCGGGAGACCCGGCAGCGGGAGCAACAACCAGCGTGATGTCTTTCGGTAAGCCATATAACGTATCCGGGCGATAGGCCTGTGCCCGGATGGTGTAAGTCCCGGGGCGGGTGGGAGTGCCGTAAAAAGTCCCCGTCGAGCTTTGATATGACAACCCGGAGGGGTAACTTTCATAAAACGAGAAATTGAAATAAGTTGGAGAACCCGTTGCTTGAATCTTCAGATTCGCCGGTTCTCCGGCAGTCACATAAAGGATGTCGGCACTTTGAATTCTTGGCGCATTGGGGGTTGGCGAAACCGTGAGCGGAAGTCCATTTCGATATGCATGATAATATCCCACGCGACCCCAAGTGCTACGCCATGAGAATCTTGTGAAAAGATTGTAAGTGTACCTCCCAGCACTCAATACCGGAAGATCAAAATAGGCAGAATCCTGACCTCTTGTATAATTTCCTAAAATTCTAAAAGAATAATAATATGTCGAATAGTAGCTCGCTGTGGAAATTTTAATGGACTTGTTTGTTACTGAGTCTGTGGAGATTTGCAATGGCCCGGTGATGGCATTTTGATTGAAAATGCTGCCTGCAAAAAAATAAATCCTGCGTGTAGCGCTTCTACCCGATTCGTTCGATGCGTAAATATCGGCGTAGGAATGATTCCATTCGCTTCGCGGACCGCCGCTGAGGACGCCCGTCGACGAATTAAGAGACATGCCTGGAGGCAGGCTTGATGCGAAAATGCCCACCCCGGTCGGCCAAGGTTTTTGGGCGGGCAGGCCAACGGCGTCCAGGGGATAGGAAAACAACTGATCGGGAACGTAGTAGATCGAACTTGAAGCAATGATCTGGGGAACGTTGGGGTTGGGGCGGACGATGATTTGCAATTCGAGGGAGGCTCCCGTCCCGGCAGCATTGGCAGCGGCCAAAGTTACTTTCTGGATGCCCGGATAGGTCGGCCGGCCGGAAAGTGAGCCGCTCTTTGCGTCAAGTAACAAGCCGTCCGGGAGGATGCTGCTGCGATAAGCGAGGATAGGGCCGTTGGTGGCAGTGATTTGGTAATTCAAGCTTTCACCCTGGCCAATACTCACCGAAGGAGCGCTGGTGATGGCAGGCCGATTGTCCTGCGGTCGGATCGTCAGCATCAGCATAGCCGTTTGGCCAACACCTACCTGATTACTCGCTGCGAGGGCGATTTCAAAGCTACCGGCGACCGCGGGTGTTCCCGAAATGATGCCTGTAGAGGCGTCAAACACGAGGCCGGCCGGCAGGCCGCTTGCTGAGTAGGAAAGGATTGGAAGTTCGCTAAGGGCTTGGGTTGCGTATGAGAACGCTTCTCCCGCCTGGGCTTCTTCAAGCAGGCTGCCATTGATCTCAGGAGTTCCGGGTGTCGGCAATACGGTAATGGCAACGGTCACTGGCTCTCCGGATCCTGAGGAGTTGGTGGCAGAGAGCGTAACAGTGTATTCCCCAGCCTCGGTGGGAGTTCCTCCGATGACTCCCGAGCTTGGCGACAGCTCCACGCCCGGAGGCAGATCTGTGGCAAAATACTCCTGAGCTCCATTTTCCGCAGGAATCTGGAAGGTGATCGGAAGTCCGGCATACCAGATCTGCTCATCTAAAAGTCCAATCAGCGGGCTGCCTTCGGGATAGATGACTTCAAGGATGACGATTTGTTCGGGTCCGGTTCCGTCCGCATTGGTCGCCCGGGCCGGAATTTCGTAGGTCCCGGCCACGGTCGGGATGCCGGAAATCGTGCCGGTGACACCTTCCTGAGACAGTCCTGCGGGGAGTTGGCCGAACTGGAAACTGTCCGGGGAAGCGCTCGCTGTGATCGATACCGAAAAGGTCTGGCCAATGTTGGCAAAAATGGAAGTCGGGCCCGCAATAATCGGGACCTCTCTTGGGGGACCCAGGACGAAGCGCAGTTTCTGGCGAAGGCTGACTCCAAATTCGTTTTCTGCGACGATTTCGACCTCAATATTCCCTTCCACGTCGGGCGTTCCCGAGATGAGGCCGCTGACCGAGTTTTCCAAGACAAGACCTTGTGGGAGGGCCCCGTAGACAAAAAATTCAGATGCCGAGGGATTTGCAGTCAGAGTGAACGAAAAAGGATCACCTTTCCGCCCGCGCACCTCCGCAGCATGAGTCAGCTTTGGAGCCTGGGGATCCGGGGAAATCGATATCTCGATCAATGTCCATGATCCGGCACCCGAGGTATTGCTGGCTCGTACTTCAGCTGAGAAAGTCCCGGGCACCGAAGGTGTCCCCGTGATCACCCCGCCGTCCGGATCAATGGTGAGCCATTCCGGATTGCCACGGATTTCGTAGTTTCCGGCCTCGGGTGAAGCAGCAACCTCCAAGGAAAACAGCTCGCCTGCGGTTCCCGCAGCGAATTTCGGACTGGTTACGGTGGGAAGAGGAAGAGGTGGATCGATTTCAATCGTAAGCGTTTGAAGCCCGCTCCCCCCGGAATTGGTGGCTGTGAGATTGACTTGAAAGGTTCCCGATCCTATCGGAGTTCCGCTGATTCGACCGGTGGAGTCATCAATCACGATGCTGGATGGCAGCCCGCTGGCCGCAAAGGATTCCGGCTGATTGGTAGCCGTTGCAAAGAAGACGAATGGCTGTCCTTGTCTCCCGCTGGCGAATCTGGAGTTGGTAAACACGGGAATCGGAGGCGTGACGACAAGTTGGATCGTCTGAGTTGCGGACCGGAGCTGGTTGGCAGCCGTCACTGAGAAGGTCCAAGATCCACCGCTTGGGGGCATGCCGATCAAAGCGCCGCTAGCCGGATCCAGCGCAAGCCATTCCGGCAAATCCAGTGACGAGAAGGAAAGTGGCCCAAGAGTGGCCTGGACTTGATGCTGAAAGAGGGTGCCTGCCGCGCCCTGCAGCTCACTGGCACTCACAAAAACCGGAATTTTTTGTCTGACAGTGACAAGGGCTGGTTCGCTAAACACCGTTCCAAATCCGTTGCTTGCCCGCAAGCGGAAGCTGGTTGTGATGGACAAGGGTCCGGTGGTCAGCTCCGCCGATGGATCTCCCACTGGCTCCTCTTCTCCTCCGGTAGGGGTGGCGAACCACTGGTAGTGGAGTGGCCCGCTTCCGGTGGCCGTCGAACTTAAGGTCGCGCTTTCGGTTTCGTAGATTTCAATCCCGACTGGATCGGAAACGATGCTTGGGGAGGCGGCAGAGCCGATGAGATTCAACACGAACGGCGAATTTTCCGGATCGTTGCTTGCAATGCTCAAGATTGCCGCTTTGTCACCAGCGGACTCAGGCGAGAACACGATTTTCAATGGAGAACTGTCTCCGGGAAGCAGGAGATCCGGAGCTTGCTGTGAAAGGGCGAATGCGGCGGCATCGGGACCAGTGATGGTGGCCACGATATTTGCCAGGGGCGCTTCGCCATCATTTGCCAGCGAGAAGTCCGCCTCCACACCGTCTTCTGAAGGTGCCAGTCCGAAGTCATACACAAATCCATTTGGTAGAGGAGTTGTCGCTTGATCGGATAGAACAAGGATGGGCACCTGTCCGACCCCAGAAAGGCCCAGAAGAAGCGGGGATCCGTCAGGGACATTGCTGGCAATGCGAAGGCTGGCCGAGCGATTGCCTCCGGCTCCGGGCGTGAAGGTGATTGTGAAGGTGCTGGAACTGCCTGGGGCGAGGTCAGCATCAAAGCTCCCCAACGAGAGTTCGAAATCCCCGCTATGGGGTCCCTCAATCGTGATACTGGAGACTTCGAGGGGCGCGTCTCCGGTATTGGTAACCGAGAATTGCAGTGCTGCTGCTGCGTCGCCTACCGGACTGCTGGCGAAGCCAACCGTATCGCCCTCGCTGAGGGAAGGGCCGTCCGTTTGAGCAAGCTCGATCTTGGGGAAGGTTCCTTTCCCGGTAAGTGGAAGAATGAAAGAATCGGCGGCGGTTTCATTGGCAGAGACGGTCAGCTCGGCCTGGCGGTCTCCCGCTGCGCCAGGAGTAAAGCGAAGTTGGAATGTGGTCGACTGCCCGGGAGCGAGGGTGGACTCTCCCGGAACGGTGGCCGCGAAGTCCGCGCCATGGGTACCTGCAATGGTCAGGTTGAGCCCGGTCAGGGCGGCGGTGCCAATGTTGCTGACGGTAAGAGTTTGTGGCTCGGCGGAAGTACTAAATCGCTGACTGCCTAGATCAAAGGGAATGCCATTCGAGGTGAGTGGTGTGTTATCGGGACCGCTCAATCCGATGATGGGCGCGGTGCCCGTTCCCTCCAGTGGAATTTCGAAAGGGTTCTCGTCGGCATCGTTGCTGGCGACTCGGAGTGTGGCCTGCCGCGGACCTATGGCTCCCGGTGCAAAAGTGACGTTGAAACTGAAACTTTCATTCGGATCGAGCGAAGCCGGGAAAGAAGTGGCAGGAAGCTGAAAGTCGGGCGCGTCCGCTCCCTCGATATTCACCGCCAGCGATTCGAGAGGATGAGTTCCGACGTTTGAGACGGTAAACGAGAACCCGACGCCGGGTCCTCCGACCAAAACCGAGCCGAAATCGGTCGCTGCGCCACCCAAGACGAGGATTTCCGCGTCCTGAGAAACCTGGATTTCCGGCGCGGTTCCGGTGCTGGTGAGATCGATGAGAAAGGGGTTTTCATCGGCGTCGTTGCTGGTGATGCGTAGCACCGCCAACCGCTCGCCCAAGACCGACGGCGCGCTGGTGATGGTGAGCGAGGCGGATTCGCCCGGCGCCAAGGTGTCGGCGAGCGCGGAGGTCTGCAGGGAGAAATCGCCGGGGGCCGATCCTTCGAGGCTTGCCGCGATGCCGAATAGTGGTGCCGACCCGTCATTGCGGATGACGACCGTGTAAGGCGCCGAGGACCCGCCGAGTGCGATGTTTCCAAATGGAATAGTGGAAGTTCCGGTGACGAAAGGAGAACCGGTCTCCGGAGACACTGTGATTTCAGGGGCCAGCCCGCTGGCTGCCAGCAGGAGGCTGAAGGGGTTCTCATCCCGGTCGTCGCTGGTGATGACCAAGTTGGCGCTCCTCGCGCCGACCACGCTCGGGGAAAACGTGAGGGTGAAATCCGCGGATGCTCCGGGATCGATCGAGCTCGGGAATGGGACGCCACCCAGCGCGAAATCGCTGGAGTCCGGGCCATCGAGAGAGAGGCTGAGTCCGCCGAGTGCCACATTGCCAAGGTTGCGGACGGTGAGTGTCACCGGTGCCGTGGATTCGCCGACCAAGGTATCGGGAAGCGGCACGGTGGAAATGTCGGTTTGCAGGTCCACACCGCCTGTCAGCTCGACGGCGATCTCAGGATCTTCGCCGATGGCGTTGAGCGTGATGGGAAATGGATTGCGGGATGCATCGTCGCTCACCAGCGACAGCAGCGCCGAGCGATCCCCCGAGGAGGTGGGTGAAAATGAAACTGTGAACACTTGGGATTCTCCCGGATCGAGCGATGTCGGGAGCGTGGCGGGCGAGAGGTTGAAATCGCCGTCGGTCGCGCCAGTGATCTGGGCGCCGATTCCGATCAGGGGGGCGGTTCCTTCATTGGTGAGCGTCAGGGTTCTCGTGGTCGCCTCGCTGGCGACCCGGCTCGATCCGAAGTCCACGGTCGCGCTTTCGAAATCCAATGCTCCAACACCGTCCAGACTCAGCGAGAGAATCGGAGCGGTGCCTGTTCCGGTAAGTGTGATGATGAAGGGATTCTCGTCCAGATCGTCATTGGCGATTCGCAAGGTAGCCGTGCGAGCACCGGCGGCAACGGGCGCGAACCCGATCGTCATGGTGGCGGACTCTCCGGGAGCAAGGGTTGCGGGAAGCCCGCTTGCATTGAGCGGGAACTCCGCTGAATGGGCTCCATCGACCGCGGCCGAGAGATTCCCTAGCAGGTAGTTGCCTTCATTCGACACGATCAAGGTGATCGTTTCTCCCGACGTTCCGGCGCGGACGGCACCATAGTCGAGTTCCTCTCCCGAGCTCAGGCTGCTTCCCCCTGCTTCTGCGAGATCGATCTCGGGGGACTGTCCGGCACCGGTCAGATCAATGAGGAACGGGTTCTCATCGGCGTCATTGCTGGTGATGGAGAGGGTGGCGCTCCGGGCGATGGAAATGGTCGGAGTGAAAGTAAGTGTAAGCGTCGTGGTTTCCCCGGGAAGCAGGGAGTCCTGAAGGCTCAAGACGTCGGTTTGGAAATCGCCGGAGTCCGCACCGGTGACCGTGGCGGCGATGTCTCGCAGCGGAGCGGTGCCTTCGTTGCGGATCACCACGGTTTTTGCGGTGGAGGAGGAACCGAGTGGGATGCCGCCGAACGACAAGCCGGGACCTCCGGTTGCCAGCGGGTCTCCAGTGCCGGATTCAACCGCGATGTCGGGTGCCAGGCCCGTGCCTGCCAGAGCCACTAGGAACGGGTTCTCGTCTGCATCGTTGCTTTCGATGCGGAGTTCCGCGATCCGTTCACCTGCCGTGGTGGGAACGAACGAAATCGTGAAGGTGGCGGAGCTGTCGGCGGCCAGGCTTTCCGGCAGCGGATCGCCGCCGAGTATGAAGTCGCCCGCCATCGCGCCGTCGATTGAGATGGCGAGATTCTCCAGAGGCACGTCACCGCTGTTGGCGATGGTGAACGATTCGGTTGAGCCTGCTTCACCGACCACTGCGCTCGGGAACGAGACGCTGGACGTTCCGCTGGTCAACGACGTGGAGGGATCGTGGGTGAC
>NZ_JBATWY010000024.1:0-8592 GCF_049672945.1 Haloferula sp.
TCGACACCGTGGGCAAGGGTGGTGCCATCGCCGACTACGTTCAGAGTGAAAAATTCGATATCGATGCCATCCTGGAACTCGCCTTCGCCGCCTCTTCCATGGATGCAGGCAACATCCCCCGCCTGACCTTAGCTCTGAAATCTACCGATCCGGTCCAGCGTTATTGGGCCGTTCTTGGCCTGATGGTGCTCAAAGAAAAGTCGGCAGATTCAGCCGATGCCGTCAGGGCTCTGCTTCAGGATGAATATTCCGTCATTCGCACCACAGCAGGCGAAGCATTGATCACGTGGGGAGAAAGAGACACTGCGGGAAAAGCTCTTTTGGCAGAAGTCGGATTAGTGAAGGAGACCCACTCACTTCTCTTTCTTTTTAATACCCTCCGGAGGCACGGGTTGCTCAACAAGGTTCCCAAGGATTGGACAAAAGGGAAAGCCACCAACGATAATGACTTCCACTACGTCCAAAAATCATACAGCCGGAAGGACGAATAGACAGGCATGGATCTGGCTCGAAAATGAAGAAGGACGAAAGGTAATGGATTCCGGGCGCAACTTCAAAAACTCACCCGCCTGGGTGATCAGAGAGAGTGTCGTCAATCACTGACTGAAATCGACGGAACGCGGCGGAGTCGATCCCAGCCCTTTCGCCAGACTCCCGATCCTGCCTGCGGGGTCAGGTGTTTAGCGTCTTCTGCAGGGGCAGCCCGCCGGCTCAGGCTAGCCAGAAAGTGAAGTAGAGATACATGCCGAGGACGAGTCCAAGCACGACCGCTGTGCCGAGAACATCCCAGAGATTCCAACTCTCCTTGATCAACCGTCTGTCTTTCCTCGACAGGCCTGCCCACGTAATGCCGTCGGTCTTGTCCGGAGTCGGCGCCGGAGTGGCCAAGGAGAGTAAGATGATGATGGCAGTGCTGATGACTAGCAGAACGCCGGAGTAGTAGAGGAAGTTGAATTGAGCGATCGCCCACAACGGTCCCTCTTGAATACCTTGGCCGGTCACGAAGGCCTCGATCACCAGCTTGGCCATGCCGAGAATGAACCCGATCACTAGGCCGTAGAAGGCACCGGTGGCATTGATGCGTCGCCAGAAAAGGCCAAGAAGGAAGACGGCGGTAATCGGCGGAGCGAGGTATCCCTGAACCGATTGGAGATATTTATAAATGCCGCCGCCGGCCATCTGCTTCATGATTGGTATCCAGATCAGCCCGGCAACGACTACAAGGGTCGTGGCAACACGGCCAACGGTAACATACTCCTTCTCGGTCTTGCCGGGTTTGAGCTTCTGATAGATATCGATGGTGAAAAGAGTCGCGCAGCTGTTGAAGAGCGATGCGAGGGAACTCATTAGGGCCGAAATCAGTCCGGCAACAACGAGTCCGCGCAAGCCCACGGGAAGCAGAGAGGATACCATGGTGGCGAAAACCTGATCACCGTCGAGATCGCCCTCGGACTTGAGGGGAATGCTGATGATGCCCTTTTTGTGAAGCGCGAGTCCGATGATGCCGGGAATGAGGAAGATCAGGACCGGCCAGACCTTCAGAAATCCACCCCAAATGGCACCACGGCGTGCGTCAGTAAGACCTTTTGCTGCGAGGGTGCGTTGGACGATATATTGGTCGGTGCACCAGTACCAGATGCCGATTACCGGCGACGCGATGAGGATACCAATCCAGGGAAAGTCGCCGTTGCGCCACCATGGAATGGTCGCTCCAGTTGTGGGGTCAACACCGGTCAGCGGTCGCCAGAGGGCGAACCCGGCCTTGTTCTCTGAGGCCACCGCCTTGAGTTCCCCCCAACCCCCAAGTTCCTTGAGACCGAAGTAAGTGATCAGCCCTGATCCGAGAAGAAGGACCACCGTCTGGGCGACTTCGGTATAGAGCACGGCGCGTAGTCCACCGAAGATCGTATAGATCCCGGTAAGGACCACGGTCGTGATAGCTCCAACCCAGAAGGCATTGTCCGGTGTTCCAAAGGTGTCCGGAAGAAGCGTCATGAAAACCAAGGCACCGGCATAGACGGTTACTGAGACTTTGGTGAAAACATAGGCAACCAGGGAGACGACCGAGAGAACCCAGCGGGTCTTCGAGTTGAAGCGTCGTTCGAGGAACTCGGGCATCGTGTAGACGCCGCTCTGGTAGTAGAAAGGAACAAAGACCCAGCCGAGTAGGAGCATTACCCAGGCATGGAGTTCCCAGTGTGCCATGGCCATACCACCAGAGGCACCGCTTCCAGCGAGGCCGACAATGTGTTCAGAGCCGATGTTTGAAGCAAATAGTGAAGCACCGACGACGAACCACGAGGCGTGGCGACCGGCGAGGAAGTAGTCGGCGGTTGTTTGCTGCTTTTTTGAAGACCATTTGACGATCCAGACGAGTCCGGCGAAGTAGGTGGCGACCAGCGCCCAGTCGAAAGCTTGCATGAGATGCTGTGGTTTCTTGGTGGCGGAGATCCGGTGGTCCTCGGTTTTAAAAGGGGTCTCGACCTAGGCGAGCAGCTTGTTGACTCAAATTCTCAGGGCGAGGGTTTTGTCTGCCATCCGTGCCCAACTGCGCTGTTGGCCGATGCGGCCGACCACCCCTAGACTCAAATTTCGGAGGCAGAATAGAATTCTCAGTGAATGTTCCTATTGCAAGCAGCTTTCGAGAGCGCATGCTTGGGGCTATGCCTGAAACGATTGAAGCGGAGGTCATCGAAGTCGATGGTGGTGTGCCAGCGCGTCCTTCAAGCAGGAAGCCGAGGAGCGGTTCTCAAGAGAGTTCAGTCGAGCCGTGGTTTCGGGGAAGAGTCGTTAAATTTGATAGGCGGTTGTGGCCTCTTTGGGCGCTCCTCGCGATTTTGGCGGTGATTCTTGCCGCGACCGTTGGGTTAGTCCTTGGCTTGTGTTATTTGGTTTTCTCGATCCTCCGTAGAGGATTCAGGAGCTTGTTTGGAAGCTCGATCGCCGAGGGCGCTGGCCGGAATTGTGGATAAGGCATCCTTTTCCCCAATTTATTCACAAGGCTGAATGCCGCCGTGGGGATTTCCTCGATCTGACAGCGTTGGAGTTTTTGATAGCCCCTCGAGGTCTTGATCTGAAGGATTGAGCATTGTGAATAAGTTGGGGAGAGTTCTGAATAGTAGTTCACATCCTGCACAACTTGTTTAAAATGAGTTGTATGCAAGGTTGTTCTCAGTTTGTTCCCACGCTTGGGTTGGGAATAACCTCGGAAGTATTGCCTACGAGGTCAGCCATGTGCTTGCGTGACAAGATCGTCACAAGTGACTCGGGACGAGGAGCCGATGGATGGTGGTCCAGTGGATCGGTCAATTTACTCACCACTTATTCACATTGCCTGGAAACAGCGCGGCGATGTTCGCCGAAGCGTGACGCAAGGATGGATCAGCGCAGAAAATTACGGATCAGTTGGAGGCCGGCTTTTTGGCTCTTTTCCGGGTGGAACTGGGTGGCGAGGAGATTGCCGCGGCGAATGGCACTGGCAAAGCGGACGCCTTCGTATTCCGTATGCATTGCGATCAGGGCTTGGTCCTCGGGCTCCGGGTAGTAGGAGTGGACGAAGTAGAAATAGGGCGACGGTCCGAGTTGGTCCCAAACGGGATCGGATTCTTGGCAAGCGACGGCGGCGTTCCACCCCATGTGGGGAATTTTCCGACCGTCTTCGGGAAAGCGTCCCACGGTGCCGTCAAACACGCCAAGTCCGGGAACTCCGGGGCTTTCCTCACCGGATTGGAAGAGAAGCTGGTAGCCGACGCAAATGCCGAAGAAGGGACGGTCGTCAGCGATCCATTGGCGGATGGGCTCGTCGAGTTTCCTGCGAACAAGTTCGTCCATGCTATCGCCGAAGGCTCCTACTCCGGGGAGAATCACGTGGGTCAGCCCATCGAAGCCATCAGGCGTCGAGAAGACACTGGGTTCGATATCCAGACTCTGGACAGCGTTAGCGACGCTGCGGAGGTTGCCCGCGCCGTAATCGATGATTCCCACTTTCATGGTGAACTCAGAGAGCCTCTTTGGTGCTGGGGATACCTTTGACTCGGGCATCTTTTTCGCAGGCTTCGCGCAAGGCACGTGCGAGACCTTTGAAAATGGCTTCGGCGATGTGGTGACCATCGCGACCGTAGAGGAGTTCGACGTGAACGTTGGCACGCAGATTCGAAGCCAGGGCGCGACAGAATTCCTCGACCAGAGTGAAGGGAAAATTCGGGGCGGACGGGGTGTCCCTCGGAGTTCGGAATTCGAGATGGGGGCGATTGCTAAGATCGACGACGACACGGGCGAGGGTTTCATCCATCGGCAAGTAGCAGCAGCCATAGCGGCGGATGCCTTGTTTGTCACCGAGGGCTTCACGCATGGCATCTCCGATGACGATTCCTGTGTCCTCAACGGTGTGGTGGAAATCAACCTCGAGATCGCCGTCCGCCTCGAGTTCGACGTCGAACAGACCGTGGCGCGAGAAGAGCGTCAGCATGTGGTCGAAGAAGGGAATGCCGGTGGCAATCTTCGACGTTCCTTCACCATCGAGATTGATGGCAAGTTCGATTCGGGTTTCGGCGGTCGAGCGGCTGCGCTTGGCGGTGCGGAGTTGCATGCGGGAGCATTGACAGCCGATGGGGGCGCGCTGTCAACGCAGGGAAAAGGGTTTCTGATCCGATTTGGAGTGGGGACGGGAAGGGGCCTCGCGTTCCTGAGACTCCAGCGGGGCCTATTTCTTGGGCGCTCTGGACTCCAGAATGATGATGTATTCGTCGGGGAGGCGGGCACTCCGGGCTTCGGAAATGGCTTTGGTCGCTTCTTGGGGGTCCGCCGAACCATTGACGGCCTGCCAGGCATTGTTCCATGCGTCTTCACCATTGGGCAGCCTGGCCGGATCGAAGCGATCGAGTTTGGTGATTTCGGATTCGAGCATGCGTTTGGTCTCGCTCATGGGCTGCTTGTGGTAGGGATCCAATGAAGGCCACTTCACTTTCTCTTCCTTCTCCTGCGCCAGTTTGGCGGTGTAGGCGGCGGATTGGTCCGCGATGGCGCGCTTGGTCCGTTCCTGGTCGCGTTGGGCGATCCGGGTCAGGCCATCTTCCCGTTCCTTCACCCGCTGGTCGTAGGTGCTGAGGCTCCGCTCAATCTTTTTGAGATGGTCGCTCATCATTTTCAGGACGTAGGGAATGCTGTCGGCGTAAGCGCTGCTGGATCCGAATCGTTGCTCGAGATCACTCCAGGCGCGAAGGGCAGCCGTCGTGTTGCCTGCGTCACCGTATTCGACGACTTTGGCCGCGGCGATGCGTGCGTCCAAGGGGTAGGCCTTGGAGGTCCGTTCGCTTGCCTTGATCATGTTACCTTCGAACTTCAATCCACCTGCTGCGACCACTTCGCGCTCGGCATCGAGGGTCTTGAGGAGTTTGTCGGCGTCCTTGAGGTGCGATGACTTGGGATACGTTGACATGAACTTCTCCACGTCTGCAATGCGTTGGTCATATTGCTTGAGCGTCAGGAGGTCCGGGGTCGGGACGTAGCCGCGGATTTCGTCGAACGCGATTTCGTCCTTTTTCTCCGCAACGATTTCGAGGATCTCCGATTTGGGGATTTTTCGTTCGTCGCGGATCGATTTGGTGACCTGGATTTTGACGACGTAGTGATCGTCTTTTTCAGAAACGACTTCACCTTCATATTCGGTGCCATTGCGCATGCGAATGGTGTCGGCATGAGCAAGGCATGCAAGGGCGGGAATCAATATCAGGGTTGTAGCTTTCATGATGATTTGAACTTGGTTCTCAAATGGGAGGACGTCACGGGTTATTCAGGAGTTTTTCGATGTCTGCTGCCGTGGCATCGCTGATCTCGGGTCCCTCTTGAGGAGTGATTGTCACCCCCTCGCTGTTCCCACGGCGCCGGACGAAGAGTTGGAGGGGAAGTGTGGTGATGGCTTCGGCAAGCTCGTCGGATAGCGTGGGCCCGGCATTGATGACGGAGTGATTCCATTCATGGGAAATGGCGAGTAGCGCGTCCGTGAAGACGATCGGGAACCTTTCCACTGGCGGAACGGAATTGAGCCATGCTGCCAAGGCGGGAGGTGTTCTAAATCCAAGGGCCTTCAGCCGTTGGAGGTTAAGTTGTACGAGGCCCGCAGTAGAATCGTCGAAGATCATCATGCGATCCTCGTAATCGATATCCACCACCTGCGACACTTTGCGAACCTCGAGCAAGCGGCCATCTTCGGTCACAAAATGTTCGGCAAGCAGAGTGGAAAGATCCTGGGCCCAGGAATACCACTCGTCCTCAAGCGTGATGGCTCCCAAATCAAGACCGGCTTGGACGGCGACGGCGTAACTGAAGGCCCGGCCGTCGCTGGCTCCTTCGGGTTCGGCATCGGGGCGTTCATTGAGAAATAGGTTGGCGAGGAACTGCTTGCGAGAAGCCTTTCCGAGTGCAACTGCCTTCTCCTTCCATTCGGGGTTCTTGGTTGCTGCGTAGAGTGCCGCGTAGGCGGAAACCATTCGGAAGCTCGCGAGGGCGGAGGGGGCGGTGTCCGGTGAAGGAGCTGAGATTTCGGCCTCCCGAGCTTTTCGGAGCTTCTTGCGGCCGGACTCGATGAGCGCTTGAACTTGTTCCAACTCCATGTCGCTGGCGGCCGCCACCTCTTCGAGGGAAAGTGCAGCTGCGAGGGAGTTGAGGCGGAAGTAGGTCCGGTCGGGATCTGCCTCCGAAGGGAGGTTTCCAATCTCAGACAATTGGGAATAAATTTCCCATACCTTGAACTCGTCTTCGGTGAGAACGGAAGAAATCTGATCGATCATCCATAGCCAGCTCTTTGAGTCGGCAGGTTGGGGTTTTTCACTCAGGCAGAAGAGTCCTGAGGGCGTCTGATAGCGTTCTTCAGCAAAACGGACCGCGGCGATGGCGGCTTCGAGGGTGCCTGGGTAGCCGTACAGTTGATACATGCGGGCGAAGATCCGGCCGGCACGCGCCTGGGTTGAGCAGTCCCGTCGACCCATGACCAGGTTCCAGCTCGATCCCCGGCGTGCGGGGTGGATGCCGCCGTCAAGAACGTCGACCATGGCGCTGCTGAGCAGGGTCTCGACAAAGCTTTCAAGGGTGTCGCCGTACTTCTTCCGTTGCTCTTCGGGTATGGTGGTGTCGAACTGGGCCAAGGTGAGGGTATCGAAAATACCGAAGGGGAAGAGACCACCTGAACCGGAGAGGGAGGAGACATCTTCGTCGTAGAAACTTTCCAACTGCCTCATCGCCGCCTGATAACGTTGCTGGCGTTCGGCAAGGTCGGGAACCTCTTCGTCCGGGTCGGGCAAATTGTTCCGGCGGAACTCTGCCTTTGAGGCGCTGTCCTCCGTGACGTAGTCCGGGGAGTCGTCCCAAAGTCGGCCGATGACTTCGAGGCTGTTATCGAAGAAGTTGCGGATTTCCTTGCTCGAAGAGAAGTTCAGCGAGTGCCAGGTGACCGGATTGCCCTCGGGTGAGAGAAGCATCACGAAAGGAAACGAAATGGGAGCTCTGGACTCGGAGCTGAGATTGTAGGCGAGCAGACCGGTTTCACGCGTCAGGTCGATATCGGTGAGGACTGGTACATACTCCTCATTGATGCGGCTGACCAATGCTGGATTCTTCTCGAGGGCTTCAAGAGTCTCGAAGCAGCCGGAATAGCGGGCGGAGCCGACGACGACCAGGATCATGCGTCGCGCCTTCTTTGCGTATTCGAGGACTTCAGGCGTCCATGGTTGCCAATTGACTTTGGAATTGGCGGCGTAGGACAGGAAAGTGCTTGGTTCGGCGGAGAGTCGGTTTTTCTGGATTTCAGGGACGAGTTCTGGGGGGGGCTTCGAATCCTCCTCGGCAGAGGTCTTGGGTTTACTGCAGCCAACGAGCAAGATGGCGGTGGTTGCAGTCAGGATCGCGGCGGTGTTTTTCATGAATACTGGGTTTTGTCAGAAGGCCCGAAAAGAATCGTCTGGGGACAGCCTGCAGAAAAGGCTTTCGCCCCTACAAGCTCAAGCTACGCTGCGGCAGCGATTTCCTTAAGCCAAAAGCGTGATCAGCATAGCGGTTTCCAGTCAAAAAGGAGGCGTGGGGAAGACCACCGTCTCGATTAACCTCGCCCACGCATTCGCGCGTGCGGGTCTCAGAACCTTGCTGGTCGATGCCGATCCGCAGGGCTCGGTGGGCTTGTCGTTGACGCGTCAATCCCGCTTGTTATCAGGCTTTTACGACTATTTGGCTGATCCCGGAATCCCCTTTGATCGGCTGGTGGTGCCGACGCGATTGGAGACTTTTTCGCTGGTGGCTAGTGGGCAAGCGAGCGACTACGAGGTGGGCGGTGCTCCTACGGGAGCGCACCTTCCGAGGGTGCGAAGTTTTTTGCGAACGGTGGAGGCCAGCGGCTTTGATGTCTGCATGGTTGATACGCCTGCGGGTCTATTTGGCCTCACTGCGGACGTTATTTGCTCGTGCGGCGCGGTTTTAGTCCCACAACAAGCCGAGCCGCTTGGTATTCGATCAATGCCGAAAATGCTCGAGGGGTTGAATCGACTGAGAGTGATCCATCCGCGAATGACAGTTCTTGGTGTGATCCTGACGATGGTTCAGAAC
>NZ_JBATWY010000025.1:0-2427 GCF_049672945.1 Haloferula sp.
GCGCGACAGCGTCGCGCGCTCCGGTCATCGGCAGGATGCCGGCGAGCTCCACTTGATTCTCTCCCTCAAGTCTGGACTCTGGAATCTGGATTCTAGAGTCTCCCGCCATGCACACCGGTCCGCTCTCCCAAAAGCTCTTCGCCACTGCCAAAACCATGATCCCCGGCGGCGTCAACTCGCCCGTCCGAGCCTTCCGTAACGTCGGCGGCGAACCCTTCTTCGTCCGCAAGGCCAAAGGCAGCCGGATCACCGACGTCGATGGCAAAACCTACATCGACTACATCGGCTCGTGGGGCCCGAACATCCTCGGCCATGCCCCCGCCGTCATCACCAATACCATCCACGAAGTCGCCAAGGATGGCATCTCCTTCGGCATCCCGAATCCCTTCGAAGTCGAAATGGCACGCACCATCACCGACTGGGTCCCCTCCGTCGAAAAAGTCCGCATGTGCAACTCCGGCACCGAGGCCACCATGTCCGCCATCCGCCTCGCACGCGGTTTCACCAAGCGCGATCTGATCGTCAAATTCGACGGCTGCTACCACGGCCACAGCGACTCCCTCCTCGTCGCCGCCGGTTCCGGTGCCCTCACCCACGGCGAACCCGACTCCGCCGGCGTGCCGAAAGACTTCGCCAAGAACACCATCGTCCTCCCCTACAACGACGCCGAAGCCCTCACTGCCCTCTTCGAGGAAAAAGGCGAACTCATCGCCGCCATCATCGTCGAATCCTACCCCGCCAACGCCGGCTTCGTCCTCCCCCAACCCGGCTACCTCGACCTTCTAACAAGCATCACCAGGAAGTTCGGCGCCCTTCTCATCTTCGACGAAGTCATGACCGGCTTCCGCCTCGGCAAAGCCGGCGTCCAAGGCCTCGAAAACCTTACACCTGACCTCAGCTGCTTCGGAAAAGTCATCGGCGGCGGCCTCCCCGTCGGAGCCTTCGGCGGCCGCGCCGATGTCATGGACATGCTCGCCCCCGACGGCCCCGTCTACCAAGCCGGCACCCTCAGCGGCAACCCCCTCGCCATGGCCGCCGGCCTCGCCCAGCTCAAACAACTCGCCGGCTCCGACCAAGCTACCAGTGGCACGACCGTCCCGGTCGTGAACGGCTACACTCGCTTGGACCAACTCGGCCTCCATTTCGAAACCGGCATCCGAAAACTCTTCACCGAAAAAGGCATCCCACATCGCATCAACCGCGTCGGCTCGATGTTCTGCCTCTACTTCATCGACGAGGAAATCCGCAACGTCACCGACGTCATGAAACAGGACTTCGAGATCTTCAAAAAGTTCTTCTGGGCCTGCCTCGACAAAGGCATCTACCTCGCCCCCAGCCCCTACGAAACCGGCTTCATCTCCCTCGCCCACACCGAGGCTGATATCGATGACACCCTCACGGTGATGTCGGACGCTCTGACTCGAATTTGATATCAACGATCGTAATGCATTTCATGCATTTGCGTATTGCGTCACCTTCTTTGAAGCTATCGTTATTCGCGTGTCGGAAGAGCTGGCGAGGGACTTCGAAGCCGACCATCTTCTTGCACCCGACGGCTGCGCCACCCTCCGCACCGCCTGCCGTCGCGGAACCATCATCCTCACATCGTTCGAAGGTGACGCCTTTTCCCGTCCTCGATCTCCTCGACAAGTATGCCGACGTCCCCATGAGCCTCGCCGTCGCCGGACTCGCCCGCCTCACCAAGAATCGCCTGCATGTTTCTTCTCATTTTTGAATCCAGACGCGAACCCGGCCAAACCCGTGGCCGAGAACGATGATGAGAAAGACAAGATTACGGACGAACAATAACGGCGACCAGCGTGGACGAATCCGCAGCTCCTTTCCCTCTTCGAGCGCCTTTCCCAAATTCCGAATCTTCGCAACAGTGACCGGCCACTCCCAAACTCCTTCAATCCACTCTCGTGGTATCGAGCCCTCCCCGCCATAGGCACCGCACAAAGCACCCGCGATCGCTCCCGTCGTATCCGCATCGCCTCCCGCATCCAGAATGGCTGAAACGGTTTCCCTGAAATCCCAATGGTGCAGCAGACCAGCAAAAACCACCGCGGGAACAGTATGGTAGGCATAGCCGCTGACACCCCTGCCCGGTTCGACTCCAATCGCCTCAAGGAAGCACGAAAGGTCAGATCCCGCGATATGATGTTCATTGATTCGCGCAAGGATTCCCTCCCATTCGACATCCGCGACTTCATAAGAAAGACAGAACATCACTTTTCCCAAAGTGGGAGGCTCACTCCTGGTTGAAAGTAGCGCCGCAAGCTCCGTGACAGCGTTCGCGGCAATCAGCGCCTTGGGATCGCGATGCGTGACCTTCGTTTGAGCCTCAGTGAGACACTTCCTTTGTGAGGGATCGTTTCGGAATACCCCTCCGATGATCGCCGTCCTCATGCATGGTCCGTTTCCAGC
>NZ_JBATWY010000026.1:0-2240 GCF_049672945.1 Haloferula sp.
CCTGGCTGACCTGTAATCTCGACGCCTTCAAGGCCCACTGCAAAGCCCACCGCGAATACTGGCAGTGGGTCGAGTTAAGAAACGAAGAGCGCTTCGAAACCAACACCGCCCACAACCGCGGCTACGACTCCAAGAACCTGATGCACACTCTCCGCCTCCTCGACCAAGCCATCGAGATTGCCAACACCGGAAGCATCACCCTGCCCAGACCCAACAGCGACTGGCTGAAAATGGTCAAAAGCGGTGCCTACGAATACGACGAGTTGCTGAGGATTGCCGAAGACAAGCACGGCGAAATGGAGGCTACTTTCGAGAAAGCAAATCTCCCGGATTTGCCTAGCCGGGAAAAGGCCACGGAAATCCTGTTGAGTATTCGAAGAAAATTCTGTTCAAAATAGCTCCTCGCAAAATGTGGAACCTTCGAGACGGAGTGGCGCTTTCCCAAGCGCCATAGGTGGGAAAGGCAGTTTTCAGCCGCCAGTGGACCCATTCGATATTCCTCACCTTGAATCTTCAAACTTCATGGATAGGCTCGTGCTGAACGACACAATCCGTCACTCAACCATCGCCAATCGAACCCGAACCTCACAGACCGCCATGAAACCATCCCACCTATGCATCCTCCCCATCGCCATCATGGCCGTCAGCTCGTGCACGTCGATCACCGGCGAAACCGAAACCGTTGTGATTACTGAAGCAGGCGTTCCCGGCGCTGAAGTGACCGATACCACGACCTTCAAAGCCACCGTTACCGGCATCGATGCCACCAAACGCAAGGTGACCCTGGTTTCCAAGGAAGGCAAAAAACTCAACTTCACCGCCGGACCCGAAGTCCGGAATTTCAATCAAATCGAGATCGGCGATCAATTGACGGTCTCCCTGACGGAAACGTTCAGCATCCGCATGGCCAAGCCCGGAGAGGTGATCGATGACGAGGCCTTCGGCACCGTGGATCTCCCACCCCTCGGATCCAAGCCGGGCCTCAAGATGACGGACACCTTCCAATCCTCCGCCACCATCACCGCCATCGACACGAAACGCCGCAAGGTCACCCTTCAATTTGTCGACGGCTCGACCAAAAAATACCCGGTGCGTGACGACCTGAATCTCGCCGAACGCAAGATCGGCGAGAAGGTCGTGATCCGCAGCAACGAGGTCTACGAGATCAACCTTGAGAAACCGTGATCAGTTGGAGCCAACCCGGCACGATCCTTGCCATCATGGACTACCAGACTCGAACCTTGCACGAACCTGACTCCCTTCCCAAAATGCCATCCATCATGAAAAAGATACTCTTCCTTCTCCTTCCATCCCTGCTCCTCGCCTCATGCGCCGGTGTCGGCTCTTCGAACACCAAGCGCCTGCTCTCGGCCTCCGGTTTCCAGCCAAAGCAACCACAGACCGAGAAACAGACCGAACTCTATGACGCGATGGAGCCCTACAAACTCTACAACAAGGAGATCGATGGCAAAATGCTCTATGGCTACAAGGATCCCGAGCAAGGCGTCGTCTATGTCGGTGGTCCAAAGGAGCACGAGCAGTATCAAAAATACGCCGTCGAACAGCAGCTCGCTCAGGACCAGCGGGTCGCCGCCGAGATGCAGATGGAAGCAGCTTACGGCTGGGGTAGTTGGGGACCCTATGGCCGAGGCTATCGTCGGGGATTTTACTGAAGACCCTGTACTGACTACTGGAAAAACGGCTGAATCCTGAAAAAGCATCTCGGGTTCGCCATCAGATCAATCGGGATCCGGTAGCGGTTGGCACCGGGACGGGGCACGCCGATGGTGTATGGCACGCTGACCTGCGGCCAATCCTCCGGGAATTCTCCCTTCAGGTCCTTCGACGTCCGCAGCAGAAAACCATCGATTGGGGCATTGGTCGTTTCTTCGAAATCGAGGACGAACTCGGCCCCCTCGATCCGTGCATCAAGGATCTCGATCACCGGCGCAGGCGCCACGAGAGCACTTTCACTCCGAATGCTCAGAAGCACCGAGAACTCGTGGCTCGCGCCTGCCGCCAGATCCGGAAAGTCGAAACGCATCGCCCCGCTGACCCAACGCTCGGCCGGAGGCTCCGGCTCGAAGAAGTCCACGCCATTCAAACTGTCGGACTCCACCGAGAGATGCGTCCCCACGCTCGGCTTCCCTTCACGGTGATCATCGACGGGCTCCACACCGTAGTAGCCGCACTCGATTGCCGTCGGCACATCCATCGCGTGCATGCACACCGTATCAAGG
>NZ_JBATWY010000027.1:0-7717 GCF_049672945.1 Haloferula sp.
CGGGCGGCAGCGCTACAACGTGTTGGGAGCTGTAGAGACGCGGGACCACGACTTTGTGAGCATCAGGAACACCGGATCGGTGAACTCTGACACGGTCTGCGAACTGCTTGCCAAGCTCCACGCCACCCTCAACGACCTCATGAACGCCATCGACCCCTAAGCCTACGCCGCCGCCCTGACCCGCTGGCTTCAGGCAAATACCGGCATCCTTCCCCGCAGCCTCGCCTTCGACGGCAAGAGCATCGGCGACGGCAAATGCGGCATGATCGTCACCCTCTGTCGCCACGAAGACGGTCGCCCCGTCGCCATGATCCCCGCCACCGGCGAAAAGGAAGACAGCGAGCCCAGCGAAGCCCGCGCCCTCCTCTCCGACCCGCAAATGCGCCTCGAAAACGCCCTCATTTGATCCCGCCCCCCCGGCGGTCCCCCCTACGGGGCACGTCGCGTTCGCTCCCGTCCATCTCGCTCCGCTCGATTCCGCCGACCCGCTCCACAACAAAGAACCCGCCCTGCGCGTCATCATCGAGAAAGGCGGCGACTACCAGGATCGCAAGCAACTGGCCATCGATCTCATCCTGAAGGCCCGACCGTTCCCATGACCTCTCCAGCCAATCGCCCTACTGCTATGGTCCGCCCATGGCAGCCAAGTTTGTCAATTGACCACGATTCGCCACTTCTTCTGCCCCCGGACCTGCGGGATTGGGTCGAGTCCGACCACATGGTCCATTTCATCATGGATGCGGTCGACGCGCTGGATCTCAGCACCGCCCGGATCAACGAGCGAGGCGCCGACTCCGCGCAATACCCGCCCCACATGATGCTGACGCTGCTGATCTATTGCTACGCCACCGGCACATTTTCGAGCCGCCGCATCGAGACGCTCACTTACGAAAACGTCGCAGTGCGCTACCTCTGCGCCGACACCCATCCCCACCACGACTCCATCTGCAAGTTCCGCCGCGAGAACAAGGACCTGCTCGGTTCCTGCTTCCACCAGGTGCTCGAACTCGCGGCCCGCGCCCAGGTGTTCAAAGTCGGTGATCTCACCGTCTCGGTGGACGGCACCAAGATCCTGGCCAACGCCAGCAAACACAGCGCGATGAGCCACGACCATGTGGGAAAGCAACTCAAACTCGCCGAAGACCAGATCCAGGAACTCCTCGCCAAAGCCGAAGATGCCGACAGCATCCCCTTGCAAGACGGACTGAGCGTGCCCGGAGAAATCAAGCGGCGCGAAGACCGCATCGCCAAACTCAAAGAGGCCAAAAAAGTCATGGAAGAGCGGGCCAGAGAGCGCTTCGCCGAGGAGAAAGCCGGATACGAAGCCAAACTCGCCCAGCGCAAAGCCAAGGAAAAGCAGACCGGAGCCAAGAGCCGGGGCAAGACACCCAAGCCGCCGCAGGAAGGCCCCCGACCCAAGGACCAGTACAACTTCACCGACCCCGAAAGCCGGATCATGAAAGACGGGGGCAGCTTCGAACAATGCTACAACGCGCAAGCCGCCGTGGACATCGATACGATGCTCGTAGTAGGTCAGCATGTCTGCGACGCCCCCAACGACAAACAACAACTCAAGCCCGCCATCGAGAGCATCAGCCCCGTGGTTGGAAAGGTGGCCAACGGCCTGGCCGACAGCGGGTACTACAGCGAGCAAGCCGTCGCCGCCGTGGAGAATGACGGCGCAGGTCCCACGATCTACGCCGCGATGAAGCGCCAACCGCACGGCCGCAGCATCCGGCAACTTGAGAAGCGCGGCGACCCGCCCGCGCCCCCACCTGGAGCGACGGTCGCCGAGATCATGGCGCACCGGTTGGAAACACGTGCGGGCAAGGAGCTCTACGGAATGCGCAAACGAACCGTCGAACCCGTCTTCGGGATCATCAAGGAAGTGCTCGGCTTCCGGCGCTTCCATTTGCGCGGCCTGGAGAAAGTGAGCCTGGAGCGGAGCCTGGTGAGCACCAGCTACAACCTGAAACGGCTCTTCAATCTCGGAATGCGGCTCGAAAGAGCCTGAAGCGAGGCCTGGGGCGGATCCCGGGCACCATAGCCGCCTTGACAAGCACAGATCGGACACTGGAGACACCAAATTCGCCCGTCCGCCGTCACCAAGAACTACCAACCGATTTCCCGGTTATCGTTCAACCCGCACGGCACCGATACGTCCCTCGACTCAAGTCCGACAGACTGCTAGCAATTTATCCCGAGCTGGCGGTGAGCCTCCCGCTTTTGACATTGATGAACCAAGCCTTGGTCCCCTCGGGAAGAGTCACCGTAGCGCGCCAGTCATCACCCGTCTTCGTGAGGTCGGCGGGAATCTCATTCCATGCGCGCTGCCCCGTGATTCTATCATCGGCAGTCAAAACAAGGATGGCTTCACTTGGCTTCTTCGAAGAAGTAAAGATCACCCTCTGAGCGCACCTCAGTAGTTAGTGTAATAATTCTTCTGCTTAAGATCACCGATCTGCTTTATCGTTTCGGCGTGACCGTCACAGAACACGACGTTGGCCGTTCCATCGTGGCGCAGGGGAAGCATCGATTCGTCCGGATCCCAGAAGCCTCCTTCTGGAATCTCAGCGGTCGTCAACTCCTTGTCTCGGTCTGCCGGATTTCCGACGCGGTTTCCCCACCATCTGGCACTATAGCCAAGTGAGCGAGGATTACTCGTAAATTGAGCCGAATCACTCATCATCCAGACCTCGGAAGGACGCCGGACCTCAGTCGTGCGAACAAGTGGTGGCTTGCCGTCGGTATAGTACCCCATCACCATTGGATTGGTTCCATAGGCAGAAATCGGATTCCCTCGTTTATTGGTGCCCTTGAACCTGGCTGCCGGACACGAAACACATGGCAGGTGGTTGATGAGAACTCCGACATTCTCACCATTATTTTGGATCGACCCATTCTCGAGTTTGGTCTGATTGTTAACGGGCGGGAAATGACCCAAGTCAGAAGCCTCGCCTCGCACGACGATTGCGAGTTGCCGCAAATTCGACATGCATTGGCTTGCTTGAGCCTTCTTCTTCACTCTCGCCGCAATTGGGAAAATAATGGCGGCGAGTGCGACAATGATCACGATGACCACGAGAAGCTCCACGAGGGTGAAGCCGCACCGACGGACAACACTCAAAGGACGGACCCATGTTAATGACTTTCTGGTTTTCATAAAATTTTCGGATCCCGTGAGGGCTATTGAAGGTATGTCAAATAGCATCAACTATCAAGTCTCCGATTGAGTTCCATCTTACTGCGGTCCATTATTCCGTCCATCCTGTGTCTACGTGATGCCGGCAATTGCTCGAAAATCGCTAGGAAATGGGCTGGCTGATGGAGCCCCAAACGAACGGGTTCGGCAAGAAGTGGCAGTGCCGACCTTGCTTGGCCAATGCGTTCACTTCAGAGGGAGGAGGCTACCTGACGAAAGGATCAACTCAGCCCTGGCTCTTATCTTCGGCTTCGCTTGGCAGCCCGTCAGTCAAGTCTTCCACTTGATCGGCTTTTCTCGGGTTGACGGATGAGCAATCGCGGCGCTGGATGGGCGGTGCAAGAGTTCGGATGAATAGATCGTTGAGATGGAATTGGTTGAGCATGACCACAATGGGTCTTGCCTTGTGCGGCTGGCTTGGAGCTGCCGAACTGGTTAAAGATTTCAGCCTGCATTCTCTGGTCGAGCTGCAGAAGCTTCGGGATGACATTGAAGAGGAAATGAAGGGGGTGGCTCGTGCCAGTCTGAATAGTGGAGTGGGGCCAATCGGCTACCGGTCGAAGTGGGTTGATGAACCAGATCACCCGGAGTGGGTTCAGATTGACTTGGGTGGCGAGGGGCCAGTGGATGAGATTGTGATGGTTCCGGCGCTGTGGAGGGATACTGAGCGTGGCTTTGTATCCGATGCGTTTCCGGCGGCCTTCCGGATTATTGTAGGGACACATGATGAAGATGAGGGGAAGGTGGTTTTTGAGATTAAAGATACATCGGAATGGCTTCCCCGTGTGGCGCCTGTCGTGCTTCCGCTTGAAGGTGTTCGGGCATCATGGATCCGGGTGGAGGCAACCCGTCTCAATCCGCGAGCGTTCGACGGCCACTACCTTTTCCAACTCTCGGAGCTGATGGTTATGGAGGGAGAAACGAACCGTGCCCTGCGCCGGCAGGTGACTCCCCTTCGGGATCCGTCAGATCCAAAGTTGAAGACATGGAACAATGAGTGTCTGGTCGATGGCATTCTGCCTTACGTCATGAATGCGGCAGAGGGCAGTCAAAGCCTCCCCGTAGTGGGCCTCGTGGAGGAAGACGAGGTTCCCATGATCACTATCGATCTGGAGGGCGAGCAACTGCTTTCTGGAATTCGCCTCCACGCCGTCGATCAGAGCGACACAGCTCCGCAGGCGTTCGGAGGAGACTTTGGCTTGCCGCGGCACTTCCGTTTGGAGGGCGCGAGCAACAAAGACTTCTCCGATGCGCGAGAGCTGCTTGATGTGCAACTCAGCTCGATTTTTCAGACGGGACCCGTGATGGCGTGGAATTTCGATGAGGTAATGTGCCGCCATGTTCGCCTCGTGGCTATTGAACCTAATTTGGCTGAGAGTCCGGTGACGGGCTTGGTCAGGATGGGTTTTGCCGAGATCGAGTTGATTGCGGAAGGTGACAATGTGGCACTGGGTCGACCGGTTGTATGTAATTTCATCCAAGATTCGCCGGACCGTTCTGAGACGGCTTTGACCGATGGGTTGAATTTGTATGGGGAGATCCTCCCGCCGCGCCGTTGGATGGTAGAGTTGGCTCGTCGTCACGATCTTGAGGTGGCTCTTCCTCGCGTGACCGCTGAGCTATCCAGTCGCTACGATCGTCAGCGGGACCGACTGAACTTAGTCTCCTGGGTCGCGGTCAGCCTTGGTGCCGGAATCGGACTTCTACTGCTGTATTTCCGGATGCGAAGCATGCGACAGGAGAAGAGGATCAGGGAGCGGATCGCAGCAAATCTGCACGATGAGCTTGGTGCCAATTTGCACGCTATCGGCCTGTTGGGTGATCTAGCAAAGGATGCAATCAAGACGCCCGAAGAACTTGTCGACACGCTCGACCGCATTAGAGGACTCACAGAGAGGACGGGATCAGCTGCGAGGAACTGCGCCAACATGATCGGGGCCAAGGATGTGTGTGAAGATCTGACGGCCGAGATGAGACGAGACTCTAGCCGGCTATTGGCGGACTTGGATTACACGCTTGAGTTCGAGGGTGAGGAGATCCTTCGCCGGATGAAACGGAGACGTCGGATTGACTTGTATCTTTTTTACAAGGAGGCACTGGTAAATGTCATTCGGCATTCGGGCGCGACTCGTGTGGAGTCGCGTCTGGTTGCCGACTCTAAGAGAATTTGCCTCACCGTGACGGACAATGGCCATGGATATTCAGGTAGTCCGCCAGCCTCGTTGGCAAGGAGAGCCCGCATGCTTGGAGCCCGATTCAATTTAGATTCGCCGGACTCCGGTGGAACCCTTGTGCGCCTAACACTTAAGACCCGTAGCTTTCGATCACCACGATGAACCGTCCAATTTCACTAATGCTCGTTGAAGACAACCCTGAATATCGAGCTGTGATTCGACTCGCACTGAAGCGAGATGGAGGTATCGAACTCGTCGATGAGTTCGGAACGGCCGAGATTGCCTTACGGACAGTACAGGATGCACCATTGGTCAATCGCCCGGATATCTTACTTCTGGATCTCAGACTACCTGGCATGAGCGGGCTCGATGCCTTGCCTTATTTCAAGAAGGTTGTGCCAGACGCCAAGATCATCATCCTTACCCAGTCTGATCAGGAGGCCGATGTCCTTCGTGCCATCTCCCTCGGGGCGGACGGCTACCTGCTCAAGGCTTCGACGGTGACAGCGATCAAGGAAGGCATTCGCACTGTGATTGAGGGAGGAGCACCCCTTGATCCCGGCGTAGCGAAGTTTCTGCTGAAATCGTTGCAGTCACGCCTGCCGAAAGTCGCGAGTGAAAAATTGCTATCAGTGCGTGAGCTTGAGATTCTCAGCCTGCTAGGGGAAGGCATGCTCAAGAAGGAAATTGCTGAGCGACTTGGAATCAGCTACCCAACCGTGGATTCCCATGTGAGGCACATTTATGAGAAGCTGAAAGTGCGCAACGCGCCATCCGCGATCACCACGGCACACCGTCTAGGCATATTTCCCCCTGATGATTGACATCTACCAAATCAAGATGAGAGAAGGCAAAAGGAGGAGATGCAACCCGGATTGCTTACGGAGGAAAATGCGGATTTTCTGGTCGGCTATAGTGATCCCTCCGAGGTTGAACAGCCGATAATGTTGTTCAGGTTGCTTGGATCAATTGGGTTTGGTGGTATCGGTTTGATGACGGGTTCGAAAACGCACCAGCCATCCTTTCCGCAATGGATCAAGGCGAGGTCGGTGGCTCAGCGTTGATTGGGTAGTGCAGCGATCGAACTTGATCCCTTTACGCAGAGGCTTCTGCCGGCCCGGCGACGGGCCTGAGTCCAGCGACTGAGGCACTTGATCCGGTGAACCTTTTTCCAGTCGATCTTGATTCCGTAGCGGAAACGCAGGCGACGCCACGTTCCCCGGACGGCCGCGCAAATCTTAATTCAGTCCGGGGATGTCGACCTCGGCAGCCAAACCGTTTTTCACCGCGCCGGGGTAGTTGTTAAATCCTGCCGAAGTCAGGCGTGTTGGGTCCTCGTCCTTGCAGATCTGGTGCAGGTGGCGCGCGAGCTTCCAGCCGTCCTTCTGTCCTGAACTTGTTGTAGCCCTTTTCGACCTTTGCGATCTGCCAGCAGTCAAAAGCTTCCACTTGAACCATCAAGCCAATTTTGCCGCAGATCTCTAACAACTCCGGTGAAGGCGGATTGTGCGAAGTGCGGATCGAGTTCACGCCCATTAACTGCATGATCTCCATCTGGCGCTCGGTGGCGCGGTAGTTCACCGCAGCTCCGAGCGCGCCGAGGTCGTGGTGCATGCACACGCCGTTGATTCGAACGTGTTTGCCATTGAGGAAAGGGCCTTTGCCCGCGACGTAGTCGACCGTGCGAATGCCGAAGGGCACTTCATAGCGATCGACTTCCTGATCGCCGTTGAGAATGCGCGTCACGGCCGTGTAGCGCACTGGCTTCGTGATGTCCCATCGCTGCGGATTGGAAACTTCCACGGACTGAGACTGAGTGATCGTCTCGCCCGGATTCAGCGCGACGGAAGACTGGGACTCGGCAACCTTTTTGCCGGAAGGATCGAGCACATCGACGGCGACCGTCACCTTCACTTGCGTAGCACCGCCGGGGCGGATCTGGTTTTCCACCCGGACCTCGGCGAGTGCATCACCGACCTTCGGCGTCGTCACGAAGCTGCCCCACAGCGGCACGCGGGTTTCCGAACGAAGCACCATCCAGGTGTTGCGGTAGAGACCGGCACCGGGGTACCAGCGCGACGAGAGATCCTCGGGTTGCAGACGCACCGCCAGTTCGTTCATGCCCGCACTTTTCAGGAAAGAAGTCAGATCGGAATGGCACTGTTTTAAGCCCGATCTCGGTGTTTTTGGTGTGTTTTTTCCGGCGAAGCCTACCGCTCCCGATTCCGCATCACCCTTCCGGCTGTAGCGATTGAGAGCGGCAAGTAGATCTGAATTCCCAGATTCCCTGGGGATTCCCGTCCCGACAGGCCGCTTATAACAGTGCCATTCGAGTCAGATC
>NZ_JBATWY010000028.1:0-45957 GCF_049672945.1 Haloferula sp.
CTCACCTTTCGGTGTTGATCGACTACGTCCATCTCAACCCATTTCGTGCCGGCTTAGCTAATTTGAGGAAGGGGCTCGAGTGTTACCCCTGGTCGAGCCTGGGCGACTATCTGTTGCCTCCACGCAAGCGCTCTGGCTGGGTGAGGGCGGATCTTGGGTTTGCGCAGCGGGGGTATGCTGGAGAGAAGGTCGCGGAACGGCGCAGGTAGCTTGCGCATCTTGAGGAAATTGCGCGACAGGAGAAGGGGATTCCCTCTGCTCCGGGGGAGGAAGAGCGGACCTTGCAGTCCAGCTTGAGACGAGGCTGGTATTTCGGCGGTGAATCTTTTCGGGAAAGCATGCTGTATCGACTAGGTGCGGGTCAGGGGCGGGAACGGGGAAAGAAGAGGTATCGACGCGAGTCCGGCTACGTGGGCGAGCAGATGCGGGACCACGGAGAGCGCGAAGCGCGTCGAATCATTCGTTCCGGCCTACGCCTGGCAAAGATCGGGCCGGGAGAACTGAAGTCGTTGCCGAAGGGTGACTGGCGGAAGCGCGTGATCGGGCTGATGGTGAGACGACATACGACGGTGAAGGTTGGCTGGGTCGCCAAGGAGTTGGTGATGGGGATCCCCACGCGGGCCGGACGGCTGACGTCCCATCCACCGACGAAGGGGAAGTGGGAAAGTGATTGGAAGGCGGCAGCGAAACTTTTGCGGGAACTGGAAAAGGATTATAAAAAAGCAGAAAACCTTGACTGACCCCCTTTTCGACCCCCTTTTCAGCGATTCGTCCTGACCAGAAAATCAGCTAAACTGTTACCTCCAGAGGGAAATGAAAGAGGTACGTCAGGGGCCCGGTTCGTGCCTTGCTGCGGAGTTTGGGTTCTGTTCGATCAATCGGGCTGGGCGTCTTTGCCGCGTTGGCCGCCGAAGCGGATCCATTTTTCCAACTCGACCGCAGCGAGTGACAGAAGTGCCACCGAAAGAATACGCATCCACGAGCCGGCTCCGAGTGGGCTGGTGTGGAACAACAGGTTCATGAAGGGCGCGTAGGTGAAGGTGAGTTGAGCTGCCGCCATGCCGAGCGCACCAAAAAGCAAGGGACGGTTCGTCACCAGCCCGAGGGAAAACACCGAGTGACTCAGCGAACGACAACAGAAGAGGTAGGCGATCTCGACGAATACGATCACGTTCACCACCGCGGTGCGGGCTTCCTCGAGGGTGTCGCCGGCGAAGTTCATTTCGTGGGAAAACAGCCAGATGCCACCCACGATGATGATCAGGGCGACCAAGCCGGTGCGCATGAAGAGCGGATAGGTGAGCAACGGCCGGGCCGGATCGCGCGGCGGACGTCCCATGAGATCGTGCTCCTTCGGCTCGAAGACGAGCATCAGCCCGAGCAGCACTGCGGTGGCCATGTTCACCCAAAGCACCTGAACCGGAAGCACCGGCAGGGTCAGGCCGAGGAGGATCGATACCAGGATGATTCCGCCTTCACCAAGGTTGGTGGGAATCGTCCAGACGATGAACTTGCGGAGGTTGTCGAAGACTCCACGGCCCTCCTCGACCGCGGCCTCGATCGTGGCAAAATTGTCGTCGGCCAGGATCATGTCGGCCGCGCCCTTGGCGACGTCGGTCCCCGAAATGCCCATCGCCACCCCGATGTCCGCCTGCTTGAGCGCGGGCGCGTCGTTCACTCCGTCGCCAGTCATCGCCACCACGTGACCGTGCTCTTGCAGCGCGCGGACGAGCCGCAGCTTCTGCTCTGGCGCGACCCGCGCGAAGACCTCGGTCGAATCGGCCAGCGCCGGCAAGTCGGCGTCGTCGACGTCCTCCAACTCCCGCCCGGTCACGACGTGGATGCCGTCGTCCCCCTCGTCGGCAATCCCGATCCGCGTCGCGATGACCCGGGCGGTCACGGCGTGATCTCCAGTAATCATTTTCACCTGCACTCCGGCGTGACGGCAGTTCGCCACCGCCTCGATCGCTTCGGGACGGGGTGGGTCCAGCATCCCCTGGAGACCGAGAAACGTGAGTCCTTCCATCACGTGGCCGTGTTCGAGTTGGTCGTGCCCGGAGAGGGGGCGACGACGCGCGACGGCCAGCACGCGCAAGCCTTCGGCGGCCATTTCATCGACCCGCGAGAGGATCTCGTCGCGGTCCAGTGGCACCGCCGACCCATCCGGCCCGAGCCGGTCCTCGCAACGATCCAGCAGCCGCTCGATTGCGCCGACTTTGTAGATCATCCGTGTCGTATTGTCGTCGTTTTCATCGGCCTCATGCAGCGTCGCACGGAACATGTGCTCGGACTCGAACGGAATCATCGCGATCCGTGGTTGCTGCTCGCGCGTTTCCATCATGCCGAGCCCACCCTTTGCCGCGGCCACCAGCAGCGCGGCTTCGGTCGGGTCACCTTGAATGCGCGCATGCCCGTCGTCGCCGCTCGTCCACTCGGCTTCGTTGCACAGCACGCCGGCGCGCAGGCATTCGAGGAGCGCCGGTTCGGCAGCGAAGTCCACCGTTTGACCGTCGCGGAGGATTTCGCCGTTGGCCCCGTAGCCGACCCCCGTGAGTTCGTAATCCCTTCCGCCGGCATGGATCCGCTGCACGGTCATCTCGTTCTGGGTGAGCGTGCCGGTCTTGTCCGAGCAGATCACCGTCGTACTTCCCAGCGTTTCGACCGCGGGCAGCTTGCGCAGGATTGCGCGCCGCTTGGCCATGCGATTGACGCCGATCGCGAGCACAATCGTTACAGCGGCCGGCAGGCCTTCGGGAATGGCTCCCACCGCCAGGGCGACCGCCGCCTTGAACATCTCCACCGGCGACTGCCCGCGCAGCACACCGACGGCGAAAGTAGCTGCGGCAAGCGCCAAAATCACCCATAGCAGCAGCCGGCTGAAAGCGGCGATCTTGCGCGTCAGCGGCGTGGAGATCTCGGTCGCCTCGGCGATCAGCCAAGCGATGCGCCCGGTTTCGGTCCTGTCTCCGGTTGCCCACACCAGCCCCTCCGCCTGACCAGCGGTGACAAGCGTGCCGGCATAGGCTTGGTTGCGCCGGTCGGCGAGCACCACGTCGCGCTCAAGTGGGTCGACATGCTTGGAGACCGGCAGTGACTCGCCGGTCAGTGGGGCTTCATCGACATGCAGGTTCTGGACTTCAAACAAACGCAGGTCGGCCGGCACGCGGTCGCCGCCTTGCAGCAACACCACGTCGCCGGGAACGAGCTCGGCCGAGGGCACCCGCTGGCGTCGGCCGTCGCGGCGCACGGTGGCTTCGGTGCCGACCATTTCACCCAGCGCAGCGATGGCTTTCTCGGCCTTCGCTTCTTGAAAGTAGCCGATGATCGCATTCACCAGTACCACCGCGGTGATCACCGAGGCATCGACCCATTCGTGGAGGAAAAGTGTGACGGTCGCGGCAGCGAGGAGGATGTAAACGAGCGGCGCGTGAAACTGGAGCAGGAAGCGCTTCCATGGCGGCGTTCCGGCACGGGCAGTGACACGGTTCAGGCCGTATTTTTCCTGGCGATTGGCGACCTCGGTGGTGGCCAGCCCGTGTCCGCAGTCGGACCCCAGCAAGCGCACCACTTCCGGGATTTCCCGATGGTGAAAGTGGCACGGCGCATCGTGATCAGGGTCTCTGAATGGAATCTTGGCCATGGCGGGTTACCCCCCCGGATCAATGACTCGCCTCGTCAGGGCGCACGGCGACTACGGAGACGGCCACGTCGTGAAGCAGCCGCTCGGCGTTGGTCCCGAGGAACATCCCACCGATGCGTGAATGGCCCCGTGTACCGAGAACCGCGAGGTCCGCGCCTGAGTCCTCGAGGTAGGAGTTGATTGCGACCGAGGGAACTTCCGATTCGAGGATCACCAACTGGTGGTCGACCTTCTCCAGGGCCGCCGTGTGGGAAGCAAGGAAGTCCTCGCCCTCGCGACGTGCGCGCTCGCGGCAGCGAGTGGCATAACCTTCCTCCGGTTCCTCGCCGATCTCCACCGCTACACCCCACAAGTCATGGTCCGGTGGATAAAGCACGTGGACGATCTCCAACCGGGCACCATTGGCGGCGGCCAGACGGGCTCCACGCTCCATCGCACGCGCGGACATCGCCGAGAAATCCGTGCATACCACGATTTTTTCGAAGTCACCTTCCTGCCAATCGCGCAGCACCATCACGTCGCAAGCCGCGCAGCGCACACAGGCCGACGCCACCGATCCGAGCCGCTTCTTTGTCAGGTCGTTCGCCGCGATCACCAGCAGGTCCGCGTCGTGTTCCTCGACCGCATGACATAACTCCGTGGCTGTGCGGCCGACGCGGATCTCGGTTGCCACGCCAGCATCGGGAGCGTGCTCGGAGACGAAGGCATCAAGCCGATGCTGCGCCTGTTCGCTGAGCGCGTCGGCTGAAGTTCTTTCTCCTCCAGATGCCCAACGAGCGATCCTTCCTGAGTCCAGAACATGGACCGCATGGACCGGGTTGCCCGAAGGCCGAGCCACGTGAATCGCGTGGCGAAGCACCGCCGGCGACGGTGCGGTGAAGTCGATACCGGTCAGAATGGTTTTCATGGCTGAGTTTGGGCATGGTGGTTATGGGGACTAAAAATTTCATCTGGAAGCCCTCAAAATCAAGGAGATCCACAAAAATGCGGGACTTCTGCGGATTCCCGCGTAGCGCCAAACATCCTTATGTTTTTATCCGCCTTAGGCAGGTCGGTCGACGGGAAGAGACCGCCGTAAGGGTTCATTATTGCATTTGAACGATCGCCTTTCGAAGATCAAATTCTTGGCCCTCGCCGGTGAGCGAATCGGGTCAGCCTGAACAAACTGCAAACGCTTCAACGCCGTGGCAGCTCCGGCGCGAAAAGCGGATGTCTCCCGCTCATCCGAAAGTCACTTACCCACGTTCGAGACCGCTGATGATCGCCTCAATCCTGAGTGGTGATTTTCCAAAGCTCGCCCCTTCCAACTCCACTTCCGATTCCTGAATGAAGCCACCTTGGTCGTCATAGCTGCGGATCGCGCACTCATGCAGTTCGCCGACGGCGTCGCTCCCGTCAGCACAGCTGAGCTTCAGGAAAAAGCGACCTTCGCCGTCCTCGTCGGGACCCAGATCCTTCAGGAGAGGCGTGAGGTCGATCCCGACTTCGATCGGTGTGTTGTCATTCGGGCCCGCCATCGGAACTTGACCTGCATTACCCCGGCCAAACAGGGGCCAGCCATTGAATGCTTGCGGAGCGAACTCGTGATCTGAGGCGGCGGCATCCTTGTCACCCGAGATCCCGATGCTCATCCGCAGGTCTGTCCGGTTATCGCAGGCGAGCTTGAGCCTTAGAGTCCTGCGCGGCAGGTAGCGCGCAACTTCGGCCCGGCCCAAGTAATTTCCCCGTTCCCATGTCGGGTCAATCATCGCGCTGTAGAGCAGATAGATCCGGCCGTCGCCTGACCACTTTTCACCCCATGAGTTGACGACGATGTAGGCCCCGCGTTCCCAGTCGGCGAGGGTGACCTTACCATCATCGTTGAGGTCGATGTCGTTGGTAATCTTGCCGTCGCAATTCAAATCGTATCCGACCTGGTCATCGTATCCCACACAAGTGAGTCCGTGCCCGTAACCGCTCGGGCCCCAGCGGGTCCAGATGTCTTTGCCCGCCTCATGCTCACCTTTCGGAATGGTCACTGTGACTTTTTCCATTTCGCCCATGCGTCCATCCATGGCAAACAGTCCACCGATGGCCGGTAGATTCGGCCTGGCTTGATTGCGGTCATGGAGCCAACCCCGAGCTTCGTTGAGCTGGTCGATGGTTTGGGCCGGGGAGTAGCGATAACCCGAAACGCGGTACTCCATCGCCTCGCGCCAGGTCGGATAACCGTTTGGCCAAACGCCAATCTTCTCCAGGCGGACACCGCCGTAGGACCTGGCCGTTGGCACACCGATGCGCTTTGCCACTTCCCAACCGTGGTAGGCTTCTGAGCCTTTGTTTTCAGCGTTGTTCATCATGTTCCACGAAAAATGGGCCGGGAATCGCGTCGCATCCGTGTCGGCGACGGTGCCATTCAACACATTCATTTCGTAAGTGAAAATTGAAGCCACCGAGGCGAACTGACCACAAGCACCCCACTTCTGTTTGTAAATGGGCGGGAACTGCGGACGGACGGAATTATCAACCCGGGACGGCAAGCGGTCGATGTCGACCGCCGTCCCACCGATGTCAGGATGAGACGCACCACGCCAGGTATCGTAGTCCTTCCCTTCGGAAGGAGGCCGGGAAAAGGATCCCGGATACGCGACTCGAGCTTTGGTGTCGCCAGTTGCCGCATCGCTGACGACTACAGGGGCAAGGAGTCCAGAGATTACGAAGCAAGGCACGATGGCCAAACGTTTCAGGGAGGTGATCATATACATGTTGCCGCAGCCGGGCAGCGCTTCCGCGATTTGGGCAAGGGAATCATCGAGGTTCCCTCATGCAAGGTCTTCCGGGCGCCAACCTTTTCGGGCCTCGACCTTGATCAAATCAGCGGCCTCGGGGTTGTCGTCGATAGTCATCGCCGCTTCATTCCAGGTGAGTCCCTTGCCGGTCCGAATGGTCAGGGAACCGAGCAGAATGGCTTCGGTAAGCGGGGCCGAGTAGCTGAAATCCGAGCAAGCCCTGGTGCCGTTGACGACGGCTTCGGTCCAGTCGCGATGAATCCCCTTGGTTCGTGGCAGGGTCTTGGCCACCTGGGCCTCCTTATTGCTGCGGTAGTCTTCCCATTTCTCTTTGGGGTAGAGGCGCGGGCTGTCGGGGCGCATGCCCGGATGGAAGATGCCGCCCTTTTCTCCGACCATCAGGAACCCGCCATGCTCCGGCATGTCCCAGTCCATGCCTTCAGGGGCTTTGGGAATACTAGGTCCTTCGTACCATTTCACCACGACCGGCGGCTTGCCGTCGCGGGCCGGAAAATTGAAACTGACCACTGAGCCGTTCGGGGTGTGGATCGGATTGGCCTCACCGTGCATTTCGACGCCAATGCTTTCAGGGGCTCCAAGACCGAGAGCCCAGTAGGCGGTATCAATCGTGTGGCAGCCGATATCTCCGAGGCCACCGCAGCCGAAGTCCCACCAGGGGCGCCATGTCGTCGGGTGCAGCTCCTTGCTGAAAGGAATCTTCTTCTCGACCGGGCCAAGCCACAGATCCCAATCCATGCCCTTGGGCAAGGGTTCCGCCGACGGGAACTCGGTTTTCACCACTCCATTGAATCCCCAACCCGCCTTCGGGCGATCGGTCCAGGTGATCACTTCACGGACTTCGCCGATCAATCCGGCCTCATACCATTCCTTGATCAGCCGGGCACCTTCAAAGGCGTGGCCCTGATTTCCCATCTGCGTGATCAGCTTCTTCTCAAGGGCGAGTTCCTGCAAGGTGCGGGCCTCCCACAGGGAATGCACAAGGGGCTTCTCGACAAAGACGTGTTTGCCCATGCTCATCGCCATGTAGGCGATCGCAAAGTGGGTATGGTCGGGCGTTCCGACCCCGACGGCATCGATTTGGTCGCCCATTTCCTCAAGCATCTTGCGGAAGTCCAAGTAGAACTTCGCTTGCGGAAAGCGTTTCTTCTTATCACCCCATGTATTCGGATCACAGTCGCACAGTGCCACGACGTTGTGGCCGTTGGAGCAGGCGACGAGATCTCCGCCGCCCTGATTTCCGAAACCGACCCAGGCGAGATTGAGCTTCTCGTTCGCTCCATTGACCGGCTTGGCAAGAATCAGCGGAGCGACGAAAGGGGTCGCAAGCACTCCAGCGGACTGCTTGAGGAAAGTCCGGCGCGAGGAGCTCGAAGAAAGCGAGGATTTCATGGATTCATGCACTCCAACGGTGCTCGAATCCAGTTCCTTTCATCATACAAATCCGTGAGGCACACATCAGGTCACCGGCGAGTGATGAAAGCGCGACACCAATGGGAACCAATTCGAAAACCGGGCCAATGACGCCCTTCGCATTCCATCAACGAATAGCAGCGGCTCACCGGAATTTCGCGGTGGCGCGACCACCGTGCCGCTTTAGCATCCGAACAGGCCCATGAAGCATTTCGCCATCCTACCGATCCTCTTTTTCGCAGCCTGCGATTCCGAGCCCTCGAAGACTTCCAAAATTGTCGGATCCAAAGAGTCCAGCGGCCCCGGGTCGCGCGATGGAATGATCTTCATCCCGGGCGGAACCGTGCTGAGGGGTCACGATGGCGACTTTGCAACCGAGAGCGGTCCAAAGAGCTTCCCTGAGGAAAAGCCGGCCCATGAGGTCATGGTTGATTCCTTCTGGATCGACCAGTTCGAGGTGACCAACGATCAGTTCGCCGCCTTTGTCGCTGCCACCGGCTACGTGACTTTCGCCGAGCGGATCGTAAAAGCTGAAGACTTTCCCGCTGCCGCTCAAGCGAGTCTTCCCGGCAAGGAGTTTCCCAACGGGGCCATCGTCTTCGTTCCCCAGTCCGGAACCGAAGGCAACCCGAACATGCCCGGCAAGTACCTCAACTGGTGGAGTTGGAAAAGTGAAGCCAACTGGCGGTCGCCAATGGGTGCGGGCTCTGACATCGAGGGCAAGGGAGATCACCCGGTGGTATGCATCACCTACGAGGATGCCAGTAGTTATGCCGAATGGGCCGGCAAGCGTTTGCCGACTGAAGCTGAGTGGGAGTTCGCTGCCCGCGGTGGTCTTGTGGGAAAAATCTACACATGGGGAGACGAGCCCAAACCACCCGGCGCCTCGCTCGCCAATATCTGGCAAGGAGACTTCCCGAACCGCAACAGCGCGGAAGACGGCTACGAATTCACCGCACCCGTTGGCACTTTTCCCGCGAATGGTTATGGACTGCATGACATGGCAGGCAACGTCTGGGAAATCTGCTCTGATTATTACGATCCCGGATACTACACAAAAGGCGAAACCGACAATCCCAAGGGCCCGGAGGTGTGGGTGAATCGTGATACCGGCGAGCGCGGCGGCGGCCTCGTTCATCGCATCATGAAAGGCGGATCCTTTCTCTGTCATGAATCCTACTGTCTCCGCTACCGGCCAGCCGCGAGGCAGTCCCAGGACACCGAGTCGCCCACCAATCACATCGGATTCCGATGTGTCCGAGATCACGAAGAGGGGTAGTGCTCCATTCCGATCACCCAGCTTTCGTGAAACGGCGGAAGCCAGCGTTCGCCGTTAGGGCATGCACTTCTTTCCATTAAAAATCACCCACTGTCTCAACGATCCCAACCGTATCCAGATCGTAATCGATGTAAGTCTTGAAATCACCGCGGTTCCAAAGAACCACCCGTGTGTCACCGTCCCGCAGCACGATGGGGCGGATATTGCGCACCTCCGAACCCCTGGTCAGGGGCTGCCATTCGATCGACTTCACATCGTCAGCCATGCCGACTTTTGCCCGGTAGACTTCGTGCTTTCCGCCGCTGTCCTTGCCGCTGGAGGGATCAACATCGGTGGAAATGTAGACCCACGAGGGATCGACTGGATCGGTGGTAATCAGTCCGGTGTAGCTCGATTCACGGTCGTAGAGACAGTTTCCGCCGTAGGCGACTTCGCGGTCGATCCACTTGGAGCCGTCCCATGATGCAAGCCGATAGCGGTGGTCGGAATTGCTCAGATAGAGCGTATATCCGATGTGTGGATGACCATCTGCATCGACCGACATCGAACTTGTCCACGCCGCGCCTTCGGCGCTGAGATCATGAGCGCGGCCTGGCTTTCCAGTCCCCTTGTAAACCAGCTCCGCCTCGCTCGGTCGCAGTGGGCCAGCGGTGTCGAGGCTTTTGATAAGGCTGCCGTCCGCTTTGAAAAACTTCCCATCACGAAACTCGGTATAGTAAATACTATTTCCATAGTCTCTCGGATGGGCATCAGTGAAACTTACGTACACCGTATCGGTGCCATTACCGGCGTAGCGGGCGTAGGGACGGTGGCGACCTTTGACCTCGCTCTTGATGAAGTGCTCCGGATCGCTCCACGTCAGCCCCTCATCGGTCGACCAGACAAAGGTCGGGTTGAACTCGATACCCCGGAAGAAATTGTAGAGCCTTCCCTCTTTCTCCATCGGGTAAAGGTTCATGTAGGTGACCTTGTCCCTGCCGGGAAGCTTACGCTCGTGGGTGAAGCGGGCGCCCCATTTCGTGACGTCCCCGGGGTCGGAAATGCGCGAGTGGTGAAGCCGGTCGTTTCCATGCAGGGCGCAGGTTGCCAACACGCTGCCATCCGAGCGCACGAAAAAGACCGGCGAGTTGTGATCGTCTCGCCGGAAGTCTTCGA
Organism: Haloferula sp.; assembly: GCF_049672945.1. NCBI lineage: Bacteria > Pseudomonadati > Verrucomicrobiota > Verrucomicrobiia > Verrucomicrobiales > Verrucomicrobiaceae > Haloferula > Haloferula sp. The sequence continues at coordinate 10,274 of NZ_JBATWY010000028.1, forward strand.
CCATTGTCGTATTTCCCAAGGATTTACCGGCTTTAAGATCGTACACCCCGATAAGGGCCGAGCCCTTGCCGTTTCCCTTCACGGACCCGACAATCACCTTGTCGTCATGGAGGATCGCACGCGGGTCCTGATACCAGCACCAGCCGCCGTCCCTCATGAACACCGTGAAACCATGGGGATCTGTCGCCCGATCGTAAGAAGCCAGAGCTTCCGGAGCGGCACGCCCATTGAGAGCAAATACCACGATCGAGAGCGCGAGAGAAAACGAGGTATTCATGGCAAACAGCCATACTTGCCACCCAACCTTGTGTAAATTGCGGATGCGGGATCGGGATCGACTCCATGGCAAATCGGTCCACAACGAACTCATCAAACTCTCATTCCTGTTTATCGCCATCTCATTTCCATCACCCGCGATGAGCCCTGGCGTGCGCGCTCCGTTTCATGCCTTGCCCTCCTCGCTCCCCATCTGGAAGATTCACACCGAGATCCTGCATTCGTTGGAAACCGGCAAGCGACTGGCCCCACTACCTCACTCGTGAATGGCCAAAGCTTCGCCCAACGGTGACGAAGAAGTTCCCGGGACATCTCAGGCGGTTGGGAAAAAACGCCTCCATGAAACCGCAGCAGCTCAACCACCTGACGCTGACTCAGTCTGAATACCCCTTCTCAGGAACCGACCCATGCGGCAGTCTGGCGTAGAAGCGGCGAATGCGCTTGATCTCAAAGCGCACGAGGATGGCGATGATCAGCGCAAGGACGAAGGCTCCGCCGAAGATGTAGAGGCTCTGCTGGTAGCTGTGAGTGCGCTCGTAGACGTAAGCGTTGAGCATCGGTCCGACGATGCCGGCGAGTGACCACGCGGTGAGGATGAAGCCGTGAATGGTGGGCATTTCCTTCAGTCCGAACAGATCGCTGATGTAGGCGGGGATGCTGGCGAAGCCGCCGCCGTAGCAGGTGAGGATCAGGAAGGTGACAGCGACGAAGGCCCACGGCACGGTGGTCAGATTGGCGAGTAACGGGAAAGCGACGATCTGGATGGCGAAGAAAGCGATGTAGGTATTCGCTCGGCCGATGTGGTCTGAGAATGATGCCCAGAGAATGCGCCCGAGTCCATTGAAGAGTGAGATGCCCATCACCAGGAAGCTCGCCATGGCGATATCCAGACGGACCATCTCGTAACCCATTTTCTTGGCGGTAGCGATGACGGCAATGCCGCAGGACACGTTGATGAAGAGCATCAACCACAAGCCGTAGAAGCCAGGGGTACGGATGGCTTGCATGGCGGTCATTTCTCCAGCGGGATCGTTGACCGGAGCACCAGCGGACTTTTTGGTGGCGGCGAGTTTCTCCGCGTAGCCTTCCGGTGGTGGTGTGATGTAGAGCGCGCTTGGCAGCATGATGCAGAAGTAGATCACACCAAGAAAGATGAACGCGGTGGCGATGGATTTCTTGTCGTAAAGAACGGCGGACTTGAATGGCTTCGTCGCGGCGACGAGACGCTCGTACTCGGCGGTTTCAGTTTGATCGAGGCGGAACAACTCGGCAACCCGCGCACTGTTGGTTTTGAACTCTTCAAGCGATGGCGTGCCGACGAGTTGTTCCCCGGCGGCCGCGGTGTCGTCCTGCGCCGCTCGGAAGTATTCGTAAGTCGAGGCGTCGGCACCGAGGACGATTTCCTGCTGGGGAGGAACGAAGAAATCGATCAGCTTCGCGCACACCAATCCGCCGAAACCGAAGCCCATGATGGCGAGACCAGTGGCGAGTCCCCGCCGATCCGGGAACCATTTCACGAGGGTGGAAACCGGGGCGATGTAGCCCAGTCCCAGGCCGATGCCGCTGACCAAGCCGAAGAAGAGGTAGAACAGCATGAGGTTCTCCATCCAGCAGGCGATGCCGGATCCGATCAGGCCGGTGCAGAAAAAGGCAGCGGAGAGAAGTCCGCCTTTGGACGGTCCTTTTTTCTCGATGAAGCGTCCAAGAAATGCGGCCGAAACGCCGAGAAAGAAGATCGCAATGCTGAATGCCAGCGCGGTGTTCGATGATGACCAGCCGAAGGTGTTCTCGAGGGGCATCTTCCACGCGCTGTAGGCGTAAACTGAACCAATGGATACGTGGATTCCGACGGCGGACGCGGCGATCAGCCAGCGGTTTTTCGTGTGCTTGGGCATGACGGTGTAACGAGTGCTCATAGGCTCACGCGCCGTCGGTCAGAAATCCGACTATTCCGCGGTGAGTCCGTGACGCTTGAAAATCTCCCGGGCGGCCTGAACCTGGTCGTCCGTAGGTGAAGGGGTATTCGCCAGCTTGTATGCCTTGCCGGCCGTTTCGAATTTATGCTCACCCATTTTGTGGAAGGGGAGAATCTGAATGCGCTCGACGTTGCTCAGAGTGGCGGCGAACTCGGCGACCTTCTCGACGTTCGCTTCGGCATCGGTGAGACCGGGCACCAGAACGAAGCGCAGCCAGACGGGGACTCCCTTCTCATCGAGCCGGCGGGCGAAGGTGAGCGTGGGCTCCAGATCGACGCCGGTGGTGCGCTTGTAGACGGCGGGGTCACCACTCTTGATATCGAGCAGGACGAGATCCGTGTGCTCTAGTAGTTCGTCATCGGCAGCAGCGCCGAGGAATCCGGAAGTATCGAGCGTGGTGTGAAGCTCGTGCTCCTTGGCGAGCTTGAAGAGTTCGCGAACGAAGTCCGGTTGGAGCAAGGGCTCCCCACCGCTGATGGTCAGCCCGCCACTCTTGATGAAGGCCTTGTAGCGGATAATGTCGGCGATGGCAGCGCCTGGAGTCGTCGGCGTACCGATCGGTGGTCCTTGCGCGTCCGAATTGTGACAATACTGGCAGCGCAACGGACAACCTGCGAGAAACAGCACGTAGCGAAGCCCCGGGCCGTCGACGGTGCCCATCGTCTCGATGGAATGAACCTGCCCGACCACCTCACAAGGTGGTGTGGTGGTGGGCTGTGTGAGGGACGGCATTAGAGACTTCGCTTGATGTGAGGTCTTACTCGCCGTGGAAGGTGCGGCTGATGACATCCATCTGCTGCTCACGGGTGAGCTTGATGAAGTTCACTGCGTAGCCTGAGACCCGGACAGTCAGCTGTGGATATTCCTCGGGATGCTCCATCGCATCGAGCAAGGTTTCCTTGTCGAAGACGTTGACGTTGATGTGGTGGCCGTCCTCGGTGAAGTAACCTTCGAGCAGGCTGGCAAGGTTGTTGATCCGCTCAAGCTCGGTTTGCCCGAGGGCTTTTGGCACGATGGAGAAGGTGTAGGAAATCCCGTCCTGACTGTGCTCGTAGGGGAGTTTCGCGACGGATGACATCGAAGCGACAGGGCCTTTGGTGTCGCGCTTGTGCATGGGGTTTGCGCCCGGGCCAAAGGGCTCGCCCGCTCTTCTGCCATCCGGGGTGTTGCCGGTCTTCTTGCCGTAAACCACGTTTGAGGTGATGGTCAGAATGGACTGCGTCGGTGTGGATCCGCGGTAGGTTGGCTGCTTGCGAATCTTGCTCATGAAGAGTTCGACCAGGTCGTTGGCGATTTGATCCACACGGTCGTCGTCGTTGCCGAAGGCGGGGTAATCACCGTCGATCTTGTAGTCGATGGCGAGTCCATCTTCGTTGCGGATGATGGTGACCTTGGCGTGTTTGATCGCAGAGAGCGAGTCGGCGGCAACGGAAAGTCCGGCGATGCCGCAAGCCATGGTGCGGAGTATTTCACGGTCATGCAGTGCCATCATCACATGCTCGGGACAATACTTGTCGTGCATGTAGTGGATGATGTTGAGTGCCTTGACGTAGGTCGCGGCGAGCCAGTCGAGGGTGACATCGAAGCGCTCCATGAGCTCATCGTATTCGAGTGTGTCACCGGTGATCGATGGCATCTTCGGCGTGATTTGCTCGCCGGTGTTTTCGTCGCGTCCGCCGTTGATCGCGTAAAGCATGGCTTTCGCGAGGTTGGCTCGGGCACCGAAGAATTGCATCTGCTTGCCGAGGCGCATGGCGGAAACGCAGCAGGCGATTCCGTAGTCGTCGCCCCAGTAGGAGCGCATCAGGTCATCGTTCTCGTATTGAATGGACGAGGTCTCGATGGAAACCTTGGCGCAGAACTGCTTGAAGGCATCGGGCATTTCGCGTGCCCACAAAACGGTGAGGTTCGGCTCGGGTGCTGGGCCCAGGTTGTAGAGCGTCTGCAACATGCGGAACGAGGACTTGGTGACGAGTGTCTTGCCGCATTCGGTCATGCCGCCGACAGATTCCGTGACCCAAGTCGGATCGCCGGAGAACAGCGCGTCGTAGTCGGGTGTGCGGATGAAACGGATGATCCGCATCTTCATCACCAGGTGGTCGATGATCTCCTGGATCTGCTCTTCGTTGATGGTTCCTTCAGCGAGGTCGCGCTCGAAGTAGATGTCGAAGAAGGTCGACGTTCTGCCGAAGGACATGGCCGCGCCGTTTTGTTGCTTGGCAGCGCCGAGGTAGCCGAAGTAGGTCCACTGGACGGCTTCGCGACCGTTGGCAGCGGGTCGGCTGATATCGAGCCCATAAGCAGCAGCCATCTGCTTGAGTTCGGTCAGGGCGCGGACTTGGTCGCTGAGCTCTTCGCGCTCACGCACCCAGGCATCGGAAAATTCGCCATCGTTCGAAGCGGCGTGCTGCTGCTTTTTATCCGCGATCAAGCGATCGACTCCGTAGAGAGCGACGCGGCGGTAGTCGCCGATGATTCGTCCGCGGCCGTAGCCATCGGGCAGACCGGTGATGATGCCGATCGAGCGTGCTTTCCGAATTTCCGGAGTGTAAGCATCAAACACACCATCGTTGTGGGTTTTGCGGTGTTTGATGAAGAAGTCCTCGACCTGTGGGTCCATCTTTCTGCCATGAGCCACCAAGGCCTGGTCGGCGATGCGGCGGCCGCCATAAGGAAGCATCGCACGCTTGAGTGGGGCATCCGTTTGTAGACCGACGATCTGTTCGAGATCGCGATCGATGTATCCCGCACCGTGGGAACTGATGGTGCCGACGACTTTCTCATCGGCGTCGAGCACACCGCCACTCTCGATTTCCTTCTTGAGGAGAACCGCGAGTTTGTCGGAGAGCTTGCGAGTGCGGTCGGTCGGTCCGGTGAGGAACGCCTCGTCGTCTGTGTATGGAGTGACATTGCTGACGATGAAGTCGCGAACGTTGATCTCTTCAGTCCACACTCCCTGGGTGAATGATCTCCACGGATCCGAAAGGTTTTCAGGAGCCGAATTTTTAGGGTTTGCGGTGACTAGAGAAGTTTTCATAAACGGAGTAGAGGTAGGAGTTGGAGTTGCTGCCGATTGTCGTTCTCATTACCTTGGGCCGTCTGAGCCAAAAAATATATTGGCTACAGTTCGGCCTGGCGTCCGATGAACGGGCGTCGATCAATGTAACAATGAGACCATGTCTGATTTTTGCGCTTGGGTAAAGATTTGGCGGAGATTTGAGCACTTTTTGAGATTTGCTGCGTAATCGATCGAGCTTCCTTTCATTTAGGGAAACTGATCGGCTGCGTGGCGAAAGGGCTGAATCATGGGGTTGGAGGTGAATTTTGTGCTGGGAAAATACGATCAGGAAAGAAGGTCGGTTGTGGTGACAAGACCAATGGCTCCTTTCAGGGTAATTTGGGTTTCCGGATATTCTTTAAGGTGATGTTGGCAATCAGAGGATCTCTCTGACTTGGGTCACTGGTCCATGATGGTCGGGTGGTCGAGCAGCTTCTGATAATCCTCGACGCTGCCATTTCTAAAACAGCATTCGATGATTTCGCGGCCCAGCGGATCGAGGTCATCGACGAGGAATTGCGCCAACTCGCGGCGGAAGAAATCGGCAAGAATCGCGGCCCCTTGATCATAGGCTTCCTCGCCCACTTCCGGTTGGCTGTGGACTTCGAAGAAGGCGGTGCCGATCGGCCGTCCCTCGACCACCAGCGAACGCGGATTCCAACCTAGGAGCGAACAGCGCGAGGCCTCCACCTGGCTGGAATCGAATTTGGCACCGCCACGGCGCGCGAGATACTCGCGGGTGATCCATTGCGGCATGAAGCTCACGGCCCAGCAGCCGACGTGCTGGTTCGGCATCAGGATATAGCGCACTTCCGGCGTATCCTGAATCTGGCGCAGGAGCAGGTTCGCCTGATCGACCCGACGCCCGGTGGCAAAGGGCCAGTAGGAACCGACACCCTCCGAGGACATGCCTTCGCTATCCACGATGCTCGGATTCGCGTGACCACGTGGTGCGACCAGTCGCCACAACCACGCCAGGGCGGGTGGCAGCAGGTGGAACATGCCAATGATTCCATAAGTTGGCTTTTCGCGGGTACACGGCGGGCAGCGCACTCCGAAGCTGCGGATATCCACTTCCACGGAACCGTCGACAATTCCCGGAATCACACTTCGTGGGATCACCACTCGGGGATTCGGACAAGGAACGCCTCGCTCATCTTCCGTATGCTCCCAGATGATTGCAGTGCTGCCCGGCTTGGCATCGATGTTCAGAAAGAGCAGACCTGCCGGTGGCTGCAATGTGAGGGCCTCAAGGTGCGGATCGGTGCCGTAGCGTGTCAGGTGGTTGACCCGCACAAACCAAGCGTCCTCGGCATCCATCAAGCTCAACTTCCCTTTGCCCTTGTCGAGCGACGGATGACAGAGCGCCATGTCATCGGTGACCGCGCGCAGGTCGCAGGCTTGCGGCAGACTCAGCGCGCGGCGTTCGCCGGTCACCGTATTTTCGCCAAGCAGCAGTGAGCCATCCCGCTGACGGTGCACCTGCTCCAGCAGCTCGCTTTTCCCGCCTCCGCTGGCCCCTTCATGGGAAATCACCAACTGATTCTCATAAGGCGTGATCACCCGCACGGTCGAGCAGTGCATGGTGATCCAGTTCTCCGCCTCGCCCTGATTGATCAGGACGCCGTAGATCCCTTTCTTGGCGCTTGGTCCGGGGTAGAGATTGTAGCTGAAAAGCTCATGCATGCCCGCACAGCGGTTGTGTACCACCACTTGCTTGCCTTCGAAATGGGTGTGCCGAAAAGGTGGCGCGACGTAGATGATCGCTTTCGGCGAGAAGCCCTCGGGCACCTCATCGGGAGTCATCATTCCCTGAAGCAGCGCAAGTCCGAGCGCGAAGAAGCCGGCATTGTCCGGCGCCACCACGACCGCGTCCACGCCCTTGCCGGCGATGCCCGCAGAGAAGGGGAAAATCGCCAGCGGCTGGCCAGCCAACCATTCCAGTGTCTCTTCGCGCAGAGGATCGAAAGAAGCTCCGAAACGGGATTGGTAGGTCGGCTTGTCGGTGGGTCGGTCGTCGCCGATCACCATGCAATCAGGATCGCGGCGGCGCATGTAGGCCTCGATGTAATTGGCAGCGATGCCATTTTTCACCCGACAGACATTCACCTCCGCCACCATTCCACGGCCCGGCACGTCGTAGGAGACCTGATGCCAGCCTGCCTCGTCGGCATCACGCACGGCAAGATCCTCGAGATCCTTCAGCGACGTCGGCACAACCACCGAGGGCGCTCTTGCGACCAGTTTCGAGACCTCGTCAGGAAGGGTGAATGGGAGAAGGTCGGTGACCTTGGGTGGCATTTCAGACATGGTCGGGATGTCATCACAAAATCGCAGTTGACGGCTACGCATCTGCAGCAAGACACTGCGCATATCATGACCTCAAATAGATCATAATCGCCACAACCCATGCCATCGATCGCCCAAAGTGCCTTGCTTCAACGCCTCCATGAGAGTGGTGCACTGGCGCGTCTACAGAGCGACTTTTTCGTTCTCACGGGAATCAGACTCGATCATTTCACCTCGGATCAGCCCAGCAGTGCATCGAAGGTCTTTGTGCCATTGAAGGCGGGCGCTTGCGATCTTGGCTGGCTTGCCTGCGCCCTCTCGAAGGACTCCGAAAAGAATGGAGCCATGGCGCGCTTGCTTGCGGGTCTCGCTGAAGCCCTGACCCGGGAACTCATCGACCCGTCGGGGGCAAACCGGTGGGTTGCCCTGCCGGCTGCGGTCGAGCGGGCCAGCAAGATCCTGCGCTCCCGCTTTCAGGAGCCGCTGCGGCTGAGCAGTGTCGCCGAGGAAATCGGCGTCAGCGGAGAACGTTTGTCGCGCCTCTTCCACGCCTCGCTTGGCATCACCTTTTCCGATTATTTGAACCGAGTCCGTCTGGCTCGCTGCCGCCAACTCCTGCGGAACCCTGCGGCCCAGATCACGGAGGTGGCCTTCGAGAGTGGCTTCCAGTCTCTTTCCCAGTTCAACCGCCGTTTCAAAGCCAGCGAAGGGATCAGCCCATCGACCTATCAGCGGCGGGTCGCCGATGCCGATCATGACGATGCTGCCAGGGCTGCCCTGCTCCCCGAGGATCTGTAAATTCCCGAATCACTGGAACTTTGCCACCGTATTCTAGTCGTCGCGCCGCCATGGATACGGCTCACCTGCAATAGAAATGACGACCTCCCCGCCTCCATTACCCGCCGCCAATCAAACCAAGATGGGCTGGAATATTGCCGTCGCCGCCGTCCTCACCCTGCTCTCTTTTTGGATGACCATCGCGGACTTCTCCTACCGCGGCGACCTCCTCTTCCAGACGTCCGCCAGTTTCCTCATCTCCCTCATCGTCTTCGCTCTGCTCTTCTTTACCTCCCTGATCGTCGCCATTTTCCCCAAACGGATGATCATCGGGGCCAACCTCCTGTTGCTCTGCCGCCTCTCCTATGGTTTCCCGCTTAGTATGGCAATGGACAGCAGCACCGCCGCACGGATGACCAGCGTCCTCCTGCTGATCCTTTCCCTCAGCTACCTGGTGCTCTCCGTGAAAAAGATGCTTCGAACCAGCTCCCGCCCATGGATGCAACGCAAGCACACCCTCACCGTCTTCGCGATTTGGATCCTCACCGCCATCATCAGCATTCCCATGCTGGTCGTCGGTGCCGGCTACGGAGTCCGCACCCTGCTCGGCGACTATACCGAGCTGTCCCACCGAGGCATCACTCTTGTTGAGCGGGTGTTTGAGAAGAACGGCCAACGCGTTTTCCTCGTCGGCATGATGCACGTCGGCGACGGGAACTACTACCGCGACCTCAAACAACGCATGAACGCCGATCAACCCGCCGGTGAGAAACGGCTCGTCCTGATGGAAGGCGTCTCCGACCGGAACAAACTTCTTCCCAAGGACTTCGCCAACGGCACGACCTACGCCAGACTCGCTGCCACTTTCGGTCTGGAGGCCCAGAAGTCACTCGAGCCATCCCCGCCCTCCGCGACCCCTGATTCAAGCGTCGTCGAGCCTCGCCCTCCCTCAATCGCCACCGAGCGAAACGGCATCGTATGGCAGAACGCCGACATCGACGTCTCCGAACTCGAGGCCCACCATCAGACCCTGTTGCTTGCCATGCTTGGCGTCATCAGCGGCGGAAACATTCAGGAAATGCTCATCGCCGATGTGGGCAATGCCACTGGCGAGGACCTCGAAGACCTCTTTGTGAACGGACTCATCGGCGCCCGTAATCAAATACTCATCGATCACTTCGATGCCATGGCGTCCGACTTCACCGAAGTCTACGTTCCCTGGGGAGCTGCCCACCTCCCCGACGTCGAAAAGCGACTCATCGAACGAGGCTACGAACAAGTCTCTGAAACCAAGCGACCGATCGTCGCCTTCTGGAAGTAGGGGGGTCTATTCCCTGCGGAACAATTGCCTCTCCCTGCAACATTTCCCGGCCTTGGATAAATCAGAGGACAACCTTGGGTTCCCCGCTATTGTCCCGGCCATGCAATGTCATATCCGGCTTCTTGCCCTGCCCATTCTTTTTCTCAGCTCTGGTTGCAAACAAGAACCCGCTGAGACCCCAAACGAAGCGATGCAGAAAATCGCCCAGGCTGCAGGGCTTGATGCATTCGGTTCAGTGGAATCCCTGAGCTACACCTTCAATGCGGACCTCGGTGAAAAAAAGTTCATCCGCTCATGGACATGGCTGCCCGGATCCAACGATGTCACCTTGCACGGTGAGTCCACTGCACAGGACATCAGCTACCAACGCGGACAAATCGCTTCGAGCGAGGATGCCGACCTCACGAAGATTGACCAACAATTTGTCAACGACCTCTACTGGCTGATTTTCCCTTTTCAGGTCGTTTGGGATCCGAGTGTTTCAGTCGAAGCATTACCGAAAGCTGCCGCAGCCGTCGTCCCGGATGCGCCTGCAGGCCTGCGTGTCCGCTATCCCGCCGGGATGGGCTACACTCCAGGCGATGTTTACGATCTTTTCTATGATAAGGACCACAAAGTCACTCATTGGGTCTTTCGCAAAGGTGGCAGCGCGGAACCAAGCCGGGTCAGTGAATGGAAGGACTACAAGGACTTCAACGGCTTGAGTATTTCACTCAATCGTCCATCACCCGATGACTCCGTCCGCATCTGGTTTGAGGATGTAACGGTCAAAGGGGCCGAGTAAGCAGGGAATCTCTAAATAAATGGAGCTGCCTGTTGGCTAACGTGATTCGACCCGGCAGCGCAAGAAGCTCTGGGTTGACGAGTTCGCGTGGACAGCCAGACGAACCACGCTGTTTCCACGGGCATCGGTGGTGGTGGTAAGGTTCGGTGCATCGGGGTCCCAGTTCTCGAGATCGTTGGACGCCTCAAAGACCAAACCAAGATCGGAGGGAATGAGCCGCGGATTGTAGACGGCCTGGATCGAAAGGTTGCCGTTCCCATCATCATAGAGTTGATAGTCGGGCGCAGTGCCACGACTGAGGCGAGAGGTCGACAGACCGAAGGCTCGCTCGACCAAATCCGCAATGCCATCGTGGTCGTTGTCGACCGTGCTGGCTCCCGCACCCACGCTGATGCTCACGGTCGCAAGGTTGGAATCCGTCCGGTTGTCCCGGGCGCAATAACTGAAGGCATCGGTCCCGGAAAAGCCGGGATTCGGGGTGTAGGCGACCTGTGAACCCAAGATCGAAAGCGTGCCGCTCTTCGGCGGTTCGACGATACGGTAATTAAGCACCGCGGTGTCGGCATCCGTTCCAAGAAGCGTCGCCATGGCCGTGGTTTCTGCCGCCGTTGTGATCGTGAAGTTCTGCACCACCGGCTTCTTCTGTCTGAACTTGTCGCTTTCATTCGGCCCGTTGTGGCAGTCGTAGCAACTGACCCGCTGACCCTGCCAATAGGTGATCGGCCCCCCTTTTTCCGACTGGAGCGCTCGCGGCCCGAAAGCCTGCGAGAGGACACCTCCGGTGCTGTCGTTGCCGTGGCAAGCCTGACAGGCGGTGGTGTCGCGCCGGTCATTCACCTCAGGGAGAAAGTCATGATGTTTTTCAACCCACCATTGACCGACGCCGTGCATGCCGTGCGGACCACCGGTGACGGTCCGGGTATGGTTGCTGTCGTTCTGGTGGCAGGACGAGCATTCGGAAATGGTGCCGACGTGACCTTGGATCGCGAGTGACTGCAGGTTGTCGTTGCGTTCGGATGTTGGATAGATGGCGTGGGGCGAACCATGACAAGCCGAGCAAGCGAGGCCTCCGTGACCGTGAGAAAAGCGGAAGAGGGAAACCCCCGGTGCCGGGGAGTCAGGTGTGGTGGCAAAACGATCATCCGCGGGCTCGCGCAGATGACCCGGAGCATCAAAGGCATCCGTGAATCGCACCTGCCCGGCGTTGTTCGTGTAGGTGCCGGTGTGGCAGCTCTGACAGTTCGGTTCTTCGAACCAACCCACTCGTCCCGCTTCACCCACCGCCGCCATGCCGCCGTGGCAACTCTGACAGGACATCAATGGCTGACCGAACTCGTCGGAGGTCCGACCCATCGCCCCCCGCAGGCATTTGGTCTCCTTGCCCGGGTGGCACTGGTAGCAGCTGGCACGATTGGTCGCCGCACCGAGCGGCAGGCTGGTGACCGGGTCGGTGGCACCCGCGTGACCCGCATGCATCGCCTGGGTCAGCGGCGAAATTCCTGCACCACCATTCGTGCCGAGCGCATTGCTGCCATGACAGGACGCGCACAGCACCGCCTTTTGATCCGCCCTCACCGACGCCTCAAGACCGTCGGCATGGTAACCGAACTCCGCGAGCGCCGCTGTGTAGACGGCGTTGCCGACTTGTTTGCTGTCGTGCAGTCGCAGGATGTTCATCCGGAAGTCGCGGACCGGATCGCTCTCCGGCGTGGCGGACTCGCTGACCCAGCCGTTGCGTGGCCTGGCGCCGATGTTGGTGCCCGATGCGTGGCAGGTCTTGCAGTTCATTTCGGACGAAACCGGAGCCGTTACGAGCGTCTCGGCAAGGAGTTTTCCAGATGAGTCCCGCGCGGTCACACGAACGAGCGGGTAAGCCTGATCGTCCCCCCACTTGTCCTTGGGAATGATCGGAATGCCTTCGGCGGTCCACCAGCGGTGATCACTGTTCCAGTGCATCGCTTGTGGCGTGTTGTTCGGTCCCGGCATCCTATTTCCGAAAAGCCCGGTGTCGTCGGCAAACTGCGTCCCAAAGAGCTCCTCGGCATGCTCCCAGAAATTGCTTTGAGAGGACGAGGAATGCGTTTCCGAACCATCCGGATCGATCGCGGATTGGTAGAACAACTGAACGCCTCCGTCCGGAGTCACACGGTCGCCATTCTTGTCGACGAGTTGGGCATTAAGCGTGTTGAAAGGCGGAAGGATGGCGAAGATCGAGAAGTCCTCATCCATGCAGTGCATGCCAAGGTCATTCCACGTGGTGAGCGTCCATCCATCGCTCGGTTCCGGAGCAGGCGAGGCCTTTTCAAAGCCCCAGAGGCCGACAACGAGAAAAACATAGGCGGCAAAAAGACCGCCGAAGAGATTGGAAATTTTCATGAGAATTCGAGTGAGGGATTGAGTTGGAAAACGGTGCAGTGCGCCGTAGGACACACACGCAGAATAGGGGTGTCGGGGAATCAGGGATATCGACTCAACGCCGCATCACGACGCACAGAAGCAATGCGTTGGGAGAACTCGTCCCCAGCGACGGAGGGGGATGCGGGGCCAGGACGCTGACGCAGGACTCAATGAAGCAAGAGTCCCAATGCTCGTCGGCAAAAAAGATTGATACCGGCATGGCCGTCGGCAACGGCAAGGAGGAATCTTCAACAGCCGTCATCGCTGCCTCCCTTACAAAGTGAAACTGATGATCCGGGTGGTCATCATCCTCAGCTGATGAAAGAAACAATCGTTCGGCGAGCGTGTGTCGATGAGGAATGCCACGCGGGTGATGGGCGAGGACGACCGTGATTTCGTGGGAATCGAAACCACACAGAACGCGGTGGTCGCTCCCGGCACTCGCGGCGACGATCAGACCTGCGGCAAACACCGGACACTGACCGACGATAAACACGAGCACTACCGCCATGCGAACCCATGACTTCTGCCAGAAGCTCCTAAGTCCTCCAGGTGCAGCTCTGCTCCCCGTGCGAGACGGACAGATAGAACGAGGGCTGGAAGGTCTCGAATTCACAGGAAGAAGGCTTAGTTCCCAAGCAAACCGTTCAAGGTAACCACCTAGGGCAAGCCTTGGAAACCAAAAACGCGTAACGAACCAGTAGGGAGCCACTTCTCGAATCAGTCAGAGAGCCCTCCTATTGCTTTTTTCGACCTTCAGCCTCTCGGAGTTTGTCCTTCTTGCTTTTGCGCCGCCCTTTGATGCCACCCGTTCCAGCCGATGGCACCGGCGGAAGCTCGGTCGGCTCAAAACCGGTCACGACCTCACGAGGGAGCAAGAAATCGTTTCGTTTCTCGATAAGTCCGAAGTGCGCGACGGAGTCAGCGGTCACGAAACTAATCGCCCTCCCCTTCTCACCCGCCCGACCCGTCCGCCCAATACGATGAATATAGTCAGTCGGTGATCGCGGCAGGTCATAGTTCACCACGACCGGGAGTCTCTCAATGTCCAATCCACGGGCTGCCAGATCCGTGGCCACCAGCACCTGGATCGATGCGTTCTTGAAGTCATTCAGAGCATCACGTCGCGCGCCCTGACTGAGATCTCCATGCCATGAAAGCGCCTTGATCCCATGGCGGTTGAGTTTGTCGGCAACATGATCCGCCGAGTATTTTTTTGCCACAAAGACGAGCACCCGCGTCCAGTTCTCCGCAGCAATCAAGTGACGCAGTAAGGGCGTCCGCAGCGCCTTATCCACGCGGATGGCACGTTGTTCGATGTCGGGTGCCTCGGCAGGTTCGGTGTCGACCGCAATCCGGCGGGGTTCATTCAAAAGATCCCGCGCGATCAACTCAAGCGCCGGCGGAAAGGTCGCGGAAAACATCAGATTCTGGCGCCGACTTGGTAGTAAGGAAAGGATGCGGGACAGTTCGTCGGCGAATCCGAGATCGAGCATCCGGTCGGCTTCATCCAACACCAGCGAACCCACATCGTGGAGTTGAATGGCACGGTGATCGACGAGATCAAGCAATCGCCCCGGAGTGGCAACGACAATATCCGCACCACCCCTCAAGGCCATCATCTGAGGATTGATCGAACTCCCTCCAACCGCGCTGACCACCTTGATCCGCTCGGGAAGACCCTTGGCGAATTGCTGGATGACCTCCCTCACCTGCGTCGCGAGTTCGCGGGTGGGCACCAGGACAAGCGCATGGACCCGCCGTGGTTTCGTCCGCCGAGCTGCTATCCAGCGCTCCAGTAAGGGCAGCACGTAAGCGGTCGTCTTCCCTGAACCTGTCTTTGCCGTGGCAAGGAGATCGTCACCTGCCAGCACTACCGGAATGGCCGCAAGCTGCACCGACGTAGGCTCTTTGAATGAAGCCGCCGCCTCAACGAGCGGGGCTGACAAACCGAAAGAAGAGAAGGACATGAAGGCTTATAGGCAGCATCTGAGGTCTCATCAACTGCCCATCCCTCGTGAGGAGATGAGGATCACCCTTGTGGAGAATGCCAGTGGCCCAAGGTGTCAAGTCGGTGTTGCTTGTGGCTACCAGTCTCACCAAGATAGCCGCCAACGAGTCAAAGATGAGCGAATCCACCCCCCAACGCCAGCCCCGACGACGACGCAGGACTTCCTCGTCAAAATCTTCTTCCGCTTCCGCTGGTCAGAGCAAACCGCAGAAGGGCTGCAGCGGGATCAGGCCAGTGGCTCCGACGAAGGCAGAGACGATCCTCTTACCGGCCTTCCCCGGACTCTCTCCGGATCAGATCCATGTCCCCAAGACAGCGCCCGAGTGTGAGGCCGCCATGCAGGAGATCTTCGCAGCAGGGGTTGTGGGATTTGACACTGAAGCCAAACCGACCTTCAAGGTTGGCGAGAAGAGCAGTGGTCCTCATGTGGTCCAGTTCGCCCTCACCGATAGCGCCTACATTCTCCAACTGCACCGGAAATCGTGCCTGAAGATGGCGGCCGATTTGATTGCCTCCAAACAGGTGTTGAAAGTGGGCTTCGGCTTGAAGAACGATCACGGCCAAATCCGGCATCGACTTGGCATCCAGCTCAACCATGTGCTCGATCTCGATCAGGTTTTTCGCAAACTTGGCTACCGCGGCCAGATTGGCGTCCGGGGGGCCATCGGTGCCTTGCTCAATCAGAGCTTCCCAAAATCCAAATCCGTCACCACCAGCAACTGGGCGGCATTCAAGCTTACGCCCCGTCAACTGCTCTACGCCGCCAACGACGCCTTCGCGGCTCTGAAAGTCATGGAGGCCCTTCAAGCGGAAGGCCGTCTCGATCATTAAACAGGTCCATCCGGCGGATGCAACGGGACTTCGAGTCGGGTCATTGCCACAAACCAAAAAAGAGCCGTGCCCGAAGGCACGACTCCTTTGATCCAATGCGTAATCCCTCCGCTTATTCAGCTGGCAGAATCACGGAATCGATCACATGAATGACTCCATTGGTTCCAACGATATCGGTTTTCACCACCTTGGCCTTGTCGATCATCACGACGCCATCCTTGACGGTGATGGTGGCCTTGGAACCGTTGAGCATTTCAACCTCTCCTGCGGAAACATCCGCCGCCATGACCTTGCCGGCAACGACATGGTATTTCAGGATGCCTTGCAGCTTTTCTTTGTTCTCAGGCTTGAGCAGGGTCTCGACCGTGCCTTCTGGAAGCTTAGCAAACGCGTCATTGGTCGGAGCGAAAATCGTGAACGGTCCTTCGCCCGAAAGAGCTTCGGCGAGTTCAGCGGCCTTGACGGCAGCGACCAGTGTCGAGAATGAATCATTACCTGCAGCAATCTCCACCACCGTCTGGGTAGGCTTTTCAGCAGTCTCAGCATGGGACGAGATTGGAAGGAGGAGGGCGGCAGCGGCAAACAGTGTTGTTGTGAGTTTCATCGTTGTGTAGTTGGTTTCGTGTTTCGTGTGTTGAATCGTTTCAACAACCCAAGGTGAGCATCGATTTTTGGCCTGTCCTGAGAAAATTTCAGATTATCGATTTTCGCTTGCGCCGTTGACCAACCAGCTATCTTCCATGCCGCGCGTTCCGTCAGGCCCGCGGCTTGAACCGGTCCAGACTTCCTTAATGGAACCCCCTACTCGCTTTGATTGGCGAACTTCAAGCATGCGAAATCACCGCCGGGGTCCTCGGAACGGAATGACACGTCCGCGCTTCGTGGAGGGAAGACCGATGCCCGACCATCTTCGTCAAGCCGTAAGGATGCCATTTTTTTCCTGCAACCCGATGCATGCTTCGTTTTTCGTGTAATTGGAAAGTGGAGGCCGATTTCCAATTGGGGATTTCCCAAACTCGTTTAAGTAGGGATCGCCCAAGGGCCAAACGCAACAACCTGAACAAATACGCAACACCATGAAATCCATCCTTCACCCACTCCTCTTCATCGGATCCGCCGCTGGAGCCATCGCTGGTACTGCCGTCCTGGAGACAGCCGCCCCGCCTGTCACCAACGAAGGTGACTGGGCCATGGACCTCCGACGTCCCATGACCAACCCCACCCTCTTCGATCTGGCGGTTCCCACAACCAACATCAGGCCGATTTTCGCCTACCACGCGCTGCCGGATGCGGTGAATACGATCGCGGGTAATCTACCCGTCGGCGGTGACGTTCAGGTCTATGCGCTGCAGTTCGAATACGCGCTCAGCGAGCGCCTTTCGATCGTGGCGACCAAGGACGGCTACATCGACTTCAACCCGGATGCCACGCTTAGTAACGGGAGCGGCTTCGCCAACCTCGGCGGCGGACTCAAATACGCCTTCCTCCTCGACCCCGCCGCCGGCCATGCGCTGAGCGGATCGATGACCTTCGAGTTTCCCACGGGCAATTCGGATGTCTTCCAGGGAGCAGGTGACGGATCGGTCAATCTCATCCTCTCCGGCGTGAAGACGATCGACGACTGGCAGTTCGCTGGTGGCACGGGTGTCTCGATTCCTTTCTCGAATCAGCAGGCGACGAATGGCTTCCTCAGTGCCCACGTGAGCTATGAAGTCACGCCATGGTTCATCCCACTGGTGGAACTGAACTGGTTCTCCGTGCTGAGCGCGGGCGATGGTCGGCGTGCTTTCGACGGACAGGCCGGCGGTGTTGTTCCGGTGATTGCCGAGTTTGAAGGTAATGACTTCTTCAATCTTGGAGCCTCCAACGCGACCGCCAACCGCGATCTGGTAACTGCAGCGATCGGTTTCCGCTCCCAGATCACCGATTCGATTCAAACCGGGGTCGCTTATGAAATCCCACTCACCAATGACGAGAACAGCGTCATTGAAAGTCGCCTGACCGTCGACCTTGTCTGGCGCTTCTAAATGAGAGTTTGAACCATTCTGCAGGTCTATCGGATACCTGCAAGGTTGCGCAAAATCGCCCCTGACCCGAAAAACGGTCAGGGGCGGTTTAGTTTACGGGAGATCGGATCTCAAAAGCCCACCAACCTAACAACTGCCTCCCAAGCCGGTTTCCCTGCTTGTCAGGCGACCAATCCCGGCGTCGTATGTTCACACGATGAAACTGCTTCTTGTCGCCGACCTCCACTACACGCTCAGGCAGTGGGATTGGCTGAAGTCGGTCGCGGAACAGTTCGATCTGATTGTCATCGCCGGTGACCTGCTCGACATCGCCTCGATCGTTTCACAAGAAGCCCAGATCGTCGTCATTCGGAAATACCTCCAGCGCCTCGCCCCGGGACCTCCGGTGCTGGTGTCGTCAGGAAACCACGACGTGCTTTCACCGACCGAAGGCGATGCCAAGACCGCCGCATGGCTCCAACACGAGCGCCGGGACCAGCTCTTCGTCGATGGCGACCACTATGAGCAGGACGGGCTCTTCTTCAGCCTTCTCCCGTGGTGGGAAACGGAGGATGATGTCGCACGCATCGAAGTCTTGCTTGAAGAGCACGCAATCCGCGCCGCGGGAAAGCAATGGATCTGGATCTACCATCCGCCGCCGAAGCAAAGGACCGTTGCGTGGAACGGCCGCGCCGACTGGGGCGACCAACATGCGGGCCGATGGATCGAACGCTTCAAACCCGAGATGGTCCTCAGCGGCCACGTTCATCAAGCACCCTTCGTCCGCGACGGTGCTTGGATCGATGAGATCAATGGCACCTGGCTGTTCAACAGCGGTCGGCAACCCGGCAGCGTCCCGACCTTCACCGTGATCGACACTGAAAAAGATCACGCCATCTGGATCTCCGCTGAAGACGCCCAGCAAGCCAGGCTCGTCCTCCCGCTGGAATGCCGGCCACTCGAGGGCCCGCTCCGCCTTTGACGGTTAGTGCTTGAGGTGCACCAGTGAGTCGAGCACCTCGTGCACCATGCCCAGGTGCCCCTCATCGCCTTCATACTGTTGCTTGAGGTCGGTGATGTAGCAGGTCAATGCATCGACTTTTTTCGCCAGATCCAAAGCGATGTGGAGGTTCACTTCGGGGTGCTCCCGGAGGAAGCTCACGGCGTCTTCAGCGACGTGAAAGGTGGCGTCCGTTTTCGCAGTGACTCCTGCCGTGTGGGGACGATCGAGAAGAACGGAGATCTCACCAATCACCGATCCGCTGTCCGAAATCTCTCCGATCAAAACCTCGCCCCGCCTGACCTCGAGCACCCCGCTTACGAGAAAGAAAAGACAGCCCGATCGTCCGCCTTCCCGAATGATCACTTCTCCCTCCGAGAACTTTCTGGTGGGAAGGTCACAGCACTCGCAGTTGATATCGATCATCGTTTCGAATTCCAGCAGATCTCATACCGCCCGGCAAGCTCGCGAGACTCTCAGGGCTGTCTCGCCGCGACAATCACGCTTGTTTCAAACCCTCGACATTTCAATCGGAGCACCCGCTGTCCTGTCGACCAAGTCAAACATCCAGCTCGCTTCAATCCCGGATACGTGCGGCGGCAAGGCGCGGAGCCGAGTCGTCCCTCGTTGAAACTGCGGACGAGGTCCTATTCCTCGACGACACGGATGGCGGCACTGCTCGAGAGCACGTCAGGAGAATCGGCGAAGGACTTTCTTGTTCTGAAACCGCCGACGAAAAAATGAAGCTGGCAGCGGAAGAATCAGCGGCATTCCATGAGTCTTCGTTCAACTCAATCCCCGATGAATTCATCGACGGACCGGAAGCTGATTCGTTCCCGTTTCGGATCGACGTAAAAGAAAACGTAGCTGCGCATGTTCTCCTCGACGGGCCAGGAGGTGTTGCTCAAAACACGCTCACCCGAATCTTCGCGCACTTTGAAAGAGACCGAATAGCTTGTCTCGGAATCCTTGGCTTCCGGGTGCAGCATGATGCCTTTCCCGTTTTCGATCTCCAGTTCCGCGCCGCCGACCTTTCCAACAATCGTCTCACCTGAGTTGTTGAACAGGTAGACATCCCCTTTTTTGAACGAACGATCATCCGCCGGTATCACCGCGGCCTGAAAGCCTGTGTCGATGGAGGAGAGCATAACGACAAACTCGCGGCCTTTTGCCGGTAACTCCACGCTTGCCAGAGCCTCATTTCCATCGATACGACGAAGCTCGAAGTGCCGGTCAGGAACCACCACAGCGGCGGAAAGGGAGTTTATCGGAAGGCTCATCGGATCAGACTTCTTCTTCCCGGCAACGAGACAGAGCTGTCCGAGGTCCGCCGGCACATGATCGGCAAGCAGGCGCACCGAGGGCTCCTTCGCGATGGCTGCGGCGGGCAGGAAGAAGGCGAGACAACAGACAACGGCAGACTTGATGGGGTTCATGGGCTTGGCACTTGGTTTATTCGACGGATCACCAGTGTCTTAAAAAAACTCCATGACGTCAACTACTCCGGGAAATGAATCCCGATCGACCGTCCACCCGGAACCAGAAGGAACCCTTGCGGTCTAATAAAAATGGTTGGTGCCCAAGGGCCCTCTCATCCTTCGTCCCTCTTGCCCGCTCTCGGATCGATTGGCTCTTCGGGCTCGATTGCTCGAGGACGACGGACGAGCAGGAGAACGAAGACAGTCGGAGAGACAAAGGTCCGAATCGCTGATCCCTGCCCCATTCCTATCTGACACGAACAACGCCAATTGTTATTTCAAACCCGCGTCAATGCTGATCTCGTCCCGTCATGTCCCCGTCGTCGCAGCCGCCACTACCTGCTCGCCGCGCTCGGCCGAAAAAGGAAACCGTCATTGCCCTCGGGTCGCTGGGGATCCTTGTCCTGGCGCTCGTGTGGTTCCTGTTTTTGAAAACGCCTCGCGCGCCGGAGCCCCGCATCGCTCAGGAAGTCGAATCATTCCACCAACGATTTCATGAAGGGCTCGAGCACTTGTCACGGGAAAGGAAGCTTGAGGGAGAACTTCGCATGAGCTCCGTCGGGCCCGGAGATGACAGTGAAACCATCGGCATTTTCAGGCGTGACCAAATATGGACCCTGCCTTCGGACGTCCTTCCTGCCGCAGACCTTTCCTCCTTTTCCAAGATCGTTCTCGACGGATGGAAGATTCAAGAAGCCTACCCAAGCAAAGGACAGGGAGGAGGAGGGTCACGTTTCGATTTTTCATTCGGTGATTCCCAAACCCATGCCCAGGTGCTGCTCACCGCTTTTGAGGAAGGAGGATTGACCAGGATCCATTCTCAAGCATGTGCGATTGAGAGCCCTCCGAACGACGACCCACACCTGCCCATCAAAAAGAGCGAGCTCCCAGTTGATTCTGAATCGCTCGATCAACTCAGGTCACTTTTCACCTCGGAGCTCGAGCGCCTCATCACTCTTTACACCGTTCCTTCGAGCAATCCGCGGGAGCGGAATCGCTACAAGTTCGACAGCCCCGGAGACGGATTCATCGGTGCCACTGTCCGTGAACAGTTCTGGTCGTGGACCGTGCCGGGCGAAGTGCTGGAGGCGAATGAGCTACGCACCTTTGCGAACAGAATTTGCGCGAGCTGGGATCCTGCGTTTGAGGCATCCTCTGGGGCAGATCACCTGTTTTCGTTCGCTTTCGGAGACGGAACACGCTCGGCGATCGTAAGCATCATCGCCATTCCGGGAAAGGCATCAGCTCGTGGCGGCTTCTCAGAAACACGAGTCCACTACAGTCAGCTGCTCTTCAACGGGAACCAGAAGAGCAAGCAGTCGATCCGGACTGCCGCGAAGGCATCCTTGCCACTCGACCTTGAAGCCCTCGTCCAGGTTCCGGGAAGCAGCGCAAGAGAGCTCGAGGCCAATGCGAAACTGGATAGTGACGGCCGGATGCTCAAATCGCTCCGCGAAAGAGCCCGAACGTCGGTCGGCACCTGGAAGATCAGATACACCCTGAGATTCACTCTCCCACCGTCCGAGGAAGACATCGAATCCTTCGCCACCAGCCGTGGCATGACTTGGGAGATGACAACCACGCCGGAATCGAGTCACCGAGAAAAATGGTTCTACCTGCGCTTCTTCAAGATCATGGAATTCTCCGAGAGCACGATCGTAGAGACCACCTCTGCGGTCCGTCAATTCGCCAAGGAGCATGTTGGAAAGTACGTCGGCTGGGGCTACAGCAGCGACAAGATCACAAGAATCCCAAGCGAAGATGAGCCGTAGTCCCTTCCGGTTTCTCTCTCCCGGCAGCTTTGAATCACGGTAACCCTTGACTGACCCTTTTTTCCCAAGCACTCCTCCCGGATTCTCAACGGCAACGGCGCGCCTTATCGCCGCAAGGACCGGAGCCCTGAAAGGGCGGCCGAATCGGTGCGCATGGCCACCCCCCCAATCAATCCCACACCTACGCTCATCAAATCCGATTTCGTGTTTGGCAAGGAACTCACGATATTCCCCCTCGAAGGTGGTCTTCCGGTGATGTTCTTCTTAGTTCTTAATGTCGAATCCGCCGTATCCCATTTACCACGAAAACGATGCGAGGTCCGGAGACTTTGTCTTGAGCCACTTCGATGACGATTTCTTCACATCTTCCACAGCTTGTGCCAGCATCACCGTTCGCCCCATAATGAAAAGAGCGTGCACGTGATCTTCCACCGATTTGATGCGCACCGTCGGGGATTTCAGGTTAGTCAGCACCGTGGCCATTTCGGCGTGCCGATCCGGGCGAACATCCTTGGTGCGGAACGGAAGCCGGTTCTTCGTGGAGAAGATCAGGTGAACGTAAAGGTTGGTAGGGGATTGCGGCATGACGTTGGCGGGGCGCTGGGAGTTGGATCGCCTTTTCAGGGCTACGGAATGGATACAGACGGTATCCGAACCCTTGCCCTGGTCTGTGATAAGATGCCCCGGCGGGGCGGAAGATAATGCCATTTTCAGAAGGAAGAACTGTAGACAGCACAGGTCTCTCTCTTTGCAGATGGCAACACTCGTGAAATGGTGTCCGTGTTGAATGGTAAACGGGGACACTCAAGGATTTCACTCTTTTGAAGCAAGGAGCCGATCCCGGAAAACAAAACAGGCTTTTTCTTGCGAGAAGATTCAAACTACCTCCGTCCGAGGCAGGCATCAAATTCTTTGCATGGAGCCTGGACGCCGACCCTTCTCCCAACCCTCCGGCTTCCTCAGCCACGAACCATCGAGAGCACCTTC
The DNA here is from genome assembly GCF_049672945.1 of Haloferula sp. Taxonomy (NCBI): domain Bacteria; kingdom Pseudomonadati; phylum Verrucomicrobiota; class Verrucomicrobiia; order Verrucomicrobiales; family Verrucomicrobiaceae; genus Haloferula; species Haloferula sp. The sequence goes on from NZ_JBATWY010000028.1 coordinate 33,237, forward strand.
TTGTAATCGAGGACCGAGGCCTCCCTCTGGATTTCCGGGAGAAATTTCTGATGCAGGGGTTCGGCGCGCTGGCGGAGCGCCTGATAGGTTTCGCGGGCGTTGATCCCGGACCAAGTACGACCATTGGCGTAGTAACGCTGGGCCAGTTGGCCGATGGCCCAGGTGCTGGCGAAGGAAAACGCCGAACTGGTCAGCTGATCGACTCCCTTCTTCGCCAAGCCACCGAAGGATTTTCCGAGGAACTTCTTCCCCAGCTTGCCGGTCAATCCGCCAATCATCTTCCGCGCCATGCCTTCGACAACCTGGGAGGTTGCGCCGATACCGGCGGCACCGAGGAATTCGACAAGCTGCTGCCTGTCCATTGACACACCATGGTGTTTGCCAACGGAATTCACCAATTTCATCTGGAGCGGAATGATCGCCATGGTGGAAAGCGTTTCCGGCAGCAGTTCGAGGGCTCCGTTGATGATCGAGTAGCGCATGATCAGGGAGTCCACCTCATCCTTGACGGCCGGGCCGGCAGGCAATGGAGGCGGCAGCAGCGCCGTATCGACTTCTTCAAGCGAAGCCGCCCCCATCTCGTCGGCGTCGGCAACAATCGCTCCGGCTTCCTTCGCAGGGATTCCGAGTTGTTCGGCAAGCTCCTTCAAGAAGGCTTTCTCGGAGGGCTCGGTCACCCCGTCAGCTTCACACACCTTGACGGCCATTTCGTAGGCAAGCTGCTTCCACTCCTTGGTCTCGAGCTTGGCGGCTTCGGCCGCCGCATCGGTCTTTCCTAGCAGCACCTTCTGATAGACGGCCGCCGGGTGCAGCTCCTCGGGAAGCAGGGCTTCGCCAATTTTCTTCAGCTCCTCACGCTCCACGGTGCCCTTCTCTCCATCGGCAAAGGCAGCGAGCAGACAGATCGAATAGAGCGCTTCTCCGTTGGCTGAGTATGATTCCTTCTCGGTCATGGGAGCATCTTCGCCAAAGGATCCGGCCGCGACAATTAGGAGATGGATTCAATTTTCCAATCTATTTCAAATGACTGCCGGATCCCTCAACTCCTCGACCACAGGACTGAAATAAATGCTCGTCTTCCGCCCTCCATCGCGGTCAAACTAACCGGTGAATCCTAACCCGTTCAAAACCCATGAAATCGTTCCAAGCCCTCTCCGCTGGAGAACCTGTTTTCTTTTTCGAGGTGGAGCCCGAATACGCCGACGACGAACCGAGTCCCCGCAATCTTGAGATGGCTGAAAATCTTGCGGGCGTGCTAGGGGTCGCGGATCAGGGAAAGAAGTTCGTTCCCCAGCTGATCTCCAGACTCCCCCGGGTCATCGCGGATCACGCCCCCGATCACGCCCAGCCCGGGCTGAAGGCGTGGATCTCGCCCAAGCTCAAGCGCAAGGCCTAGGACCGAGCGCGAATTCAGTTCCCAGAGCGAGTCTCTGAAGGGGCATCTAGGCTGTCCCCGGGCACCTCGGGTCGGCTGAAATTGACATGAACAAGTTTTTGACATTGTCCAGATTCTGCCGATAGCTCTGTCCCGATGTCTGATCCGAATGAACTTCTGCGCGAACACGGGGTTCCCGTAACCGCGCAGCGGGTGGCCGTCCTGAGGGCGGTCAGGGCGCTTCCCCATGCCACGGCCGATGACATCGCCGATCATGTCCGGAGCTCGATCGGCACCATTTCCCGCCAAGCCGTCTACAACGTTCTCGGCGTCCTGACGGACAAGAACCTCATCCGCCGCATCCATCCCGCCGGCTCCTCCGCTCGCTACGAAGACCGGGTCTGCGACAACCATCACCACCTGATCTGCCGGATCTGCGCGACGACGGTCGACGTCGACTGCTCGATCGGCCAGGCTCCCTGCCTCACGGCTGGCGAGGATCATGGATTCACCATCGATGAGGCCGAAGTGATCTACTGGGGAACCTGTCCCGACTGCCAGAAACAGGCGGCGACGTCCGCTCCGTAGGCCAACTGCTCCATTCAACCGACACTCACCAATACCAAACAACCTAACTACGAACATGTCAGAATCCAAATGTCCCTTCGCTCACTCCAGCGCCACCGCTGGAGGTGGAACCACCAACGAAGACTGGTGGCCCAATCGCTTGAGAGTCGATCTCCTCGTCCAGCATTCCTCGAAGTCCGACCCGATGGGTAGTGATTTCGACTACGCGGAAGCCTTCAAGAGCCTCGACCTCGCCGCCGTGAAAGCGGACCTCACCGAGCTGATGACCGATTCGCAGGACTGGTGGCCGGCCGACTTCGGTCACTACGGTCCGCTCTTCATCCGCATGGCCTGGCACAGCGCCGGCACCTACCGCACGGGCGATGGCCGCGGTGGTGGCGGACGCGGTCAGCAACGTTTCGCCCCGCTCAACAGCTGGCCCGACAACGTCAGCCTCGACAAGGCGCGCCGACTGCTGTGGCCGATCAAGCAGAAGTATGGCCGCAACATCTCCTGGGCCGACCTGATGATCCTCGCGGGGAATGTCGCGCTCGAATCGATGGGCTTCAAGACCTTCGGCTTCGGCGGAGGACGCCCCGACACCTGGGAGCCGGATCAAGACGTCTACTGGGGACGTGAAACCACTTGGTTGGGTGGCACCGAGCGTTACGCCGCAGGTTCCCCGGGAGTTACTGGAGAAGGCGTACTTGTCAGTGAGGACGAGGCGGATGGCAGCACGCACAGCCGTGATCTTGAGAACCCGCTCGCAGCCGTTCAGATGGGTCTCATCTACGTGAACCCCGAAGGTCCGGACGGCAATCCGGACCCGCTGAAGTCCGCCTACGACATCCGTGATACCTTCGGCCGCATGGCGATGAACGACGAGGAAACCGTCGCGCTGATCGCAGGGGGGCATACTTTCGGAAAGACCCACGGTGCGGGACCTGCGGACAATGTCGGCCCCGACGCAGAAGCAGCGCCGATTGAAGAGCAGGGCTTCGGCTGGAAAAACAGCTATGGCAGCGGCAAAGGCGGTGACACCATCACCAGCGGTCTTGAGGTGACGTGGACCCAGAAGCCTACCCAGTGGAGCAACCTCTACTTTGAAAACCTGTTCAAATATGAGTGGGAACTGACCAAGAGTCCGGCAGGTGCGAATCAATGGGTCGCCAAGGATGCCGAAGAGACCATTCCCGACGCGCATGATCCTTCGAGAAAGCATCGGCCGACGATGCTGACGACCGACATCGCGCTGCGGACCGATCCGGCCTACGAAAAGATCTCGCGCCGCTTTCTTGAGAATCCCGATGAATTCGCCGACGCCTTCGCGCGTGCCTGGTTCAAGCTCACCCACCGCGACATGGGGCCACGCGCCCGCTACCTCGGACCGGAAGTGCCGGAGGAAGTGCTGATCTGGCAGGACCCGATTCCCGACGTCGATCACCCGCTGATCGACGAACAGGACGCCGCCGCACTCAAATCCAAGATCCTCGACTCGGGCCTCACGGTCTCGCAACTCGTCTCGACCGCCTGGGCTTCGGCCTCCACCTTCCGTGGTTCCGACAAGCGCGGCGGTGCCAATGGCGCACGCGTTCGCCTCGCCCCCCAGAAGGACTGGGAGGTCAATCAACCCGGCCAACTCGCCCACGTCCTGGAAGTGCTCGAAGCGGTGCAGAGCGAATTCAATGATGCGCAGTCTAACGGCAAAAAGGTGTCGCTCGCCGACCTCATCGTCCTCGCCGGAAATGCCGGTATCGAAAAGGCCGCTGAGAGCGCCGGACACCAGGTCACCGTTCCCTTCAACGCGGGTCGCGGTGACGCCACCGAGGATCAGACCGACGCCGAGTCCTTCGAGGTTCTCGAACCCTATGCCGACGGTTTCCGCAACTACCTCAAAGGCAAGTATGCCGTGCCCGCCGAGGCGCTGCTGATCGACAAGGCCCAACTGCTCACGCTCACTCCGGCCGAACTGACCGTGCTGATCGGAGGAATGCGTGTCCTTGGAACCAATGCCGACGGCGGCGACTACGGGGTCTTCACCGATCGTCCCGGCGTGCTGAGCAACGACTTCTTCGTCAACCTCCTCGACATGGCGACGGAGTGGAAGCAGGTGTCGCCGTGTGGCAATGCCTTCGCCGGAATGGATCGCGAAAGCGGCCAGCCGAAATGGTCGGCGACCCGCGTCGACCTCGTCTTCGGCTCGAACTCCGTCCTTCGCGCCGTCGCAGAAGTCTACGCCTGCGGTGACAGCGAGGAGAAGTTCGTTCAGGACTTCGTAGCGGCATGGGCCAAAGTCATGGAACTCGACCGCTTCGATCTTCACGCCTGAGCCGTCCTTCAGGATTTACGACATCCCGATCTGCCACCGCGGGTCGGGATGTTTTATTTTCCCCAACCGTCGTTCTCCTCATCACGCATCCGGGCCAGCTCCTTGCTGACTCTCTGCTTCAGACATTCGGGGCCGATCACCTTCGCCTTGCTCCCCCAACTGAGCACCCAGCGCAGCAGTTCTTCGGGGCGACTGACCATGAAGCGCAGCTCGACCAGCTCTCCCGCGGTATCGAGGCGCTTCAGTTCCTGAGTCGGATGCCAGCGCCTCTCCTGCGCCATCCGGGCGGCATATCCGCGTAAATGCACCTGCACCAACTGGGGCGACTCCCCTTCCTGTGCCGACCACACACTGAAGGATCGATCAAGGTAGGCCGATCCATCGAAATCCGCCGGACGCTTGAATTTCGTTTCCTCCAGATGGACTCGCGAAATCCGCGGCAGCGCGAAAGTCCGCAGCGCCCCCCGTTTCAGATCGTGGGCAATGAGATACCAGCAGCCATCCACCTCGCCGAGGTGGTAGGGCCGCACCCTGCGCGGCTCCGATCGCTCAGCCCCAATCTTGTGATAATAGAAGACGATCTCGAACTGCCCGAGCAGCGCTTCCGCAAGTCGACCAAAAGTCTCCGGATCCGCTCGTGCCAGACCTCTCGCCCGCCGGGAAACCAATTGGTCGATATGCTCGCAGGAGACGTTCGCCTGATACTCAACCATGCGATTGAGCTGCAAAAACAAGTCTCTCACGACCTGCTCGAGCGCCGTCCCACTCACCGCACCGATCGCCTCGCGAGCCAGCAGATAAGCTGCGAGTTCCTTCGCCCCGATGCCAAAGGCGGGACAATCGTCCACCGCACCGGTGTAGGTATAGCCGTGCATCCGCCGATCGTATTCCAAGGGCAGGCCCAGATCGTCACGCATGAAGTTGATATCACGCTGAACGGTCTTGTCGGTGACCTCCAAGCGCTCGGCCAAAATGCGGCAATTGGGGAAGCCCCCCTCTTTCACGGCCTCGTGAATCAAGTGAATCCGGTGGATCGGACGGCGAGAACCTCCGACTCGTCGGTCCCGAAGCTTCGACATGGCTGCGATTTTATGGATCCGAGACCTACGCGCAAGAAGTATCACCCCGTATTTGTCCGATACTCCCCTTCATGGTTGCACTCGATCTCCCCGGGAACCCATCCCCTCAGAGCGTCAGGGATTCTTTGGCACCCCCCGGTTTGGCTGAGAATCTCTGGCGCTCTCTCGGGTTTCCGTATTGCGGCGAGGTCTTAGCTCGGAAAACGGGCGATTTGTGAATTGACCGGCACACCCTGTCAGCCTAACAGAAGGCCAGATGAGCGAATGGTTTATTGCCCGCGACGGCTCGCAAGAGGGACCGATGACGGCGGCACAGGTAGGCGCCCTGCTTGCAAACGGTGAAGTGAAGGCCAATACGACCTTCGCCTGGAAGGAAGGAATGGCTGAATGGAAAAGCCTCGCGGAGGCTGGTCTACTCAAGGAGATCTCCATGGGATCGCCTCCGCCCGCAACAGGTGGTTTGCAAACCCCTTCGGCCGTCGCCAACCCTCAGCCAACTCCCACCCCCGCCCAGGTGGCACCACAAAGCACCGGCGCCCTCAATCCTTACGCCGCACCTTCGAGCACCATCACCGCCACGCGTGATTCCGCGCAGACCCTCGAATACCCTGGAATCGGACGCCTTGCCTATTTTCTCTGGCAAATGGGAATTTCCGTCATCGCTTATGGGCTCCTCTTTGCAGTTATTCTCGGGAGTTCTGGATCGGGTGGTTCGGAAGGAATCGCCGGCTTGTTCATCCTAGTCGTGATGATCGTTGGTGTGGCGGCCGTCTTCCTCGGCGTGAAACGGGTTCAGAATCTCGGCATGTCAGGGTGGGCGATCCTATGGTCACTGGTTCCGATCATCAGCGTCTGGATCTCTTGGCGAATGTTCGCCTGCCCTGCCGGTTATCACGACCACAAGCAGCTCGATACCGCCGGAAAGGTCCTGACCGGCATCCTGATCGTCTTTTTCATTCTCGCAGTCGTCGCGAATGTCTTCGTGGCAGTCAGTGGCGTGGAAACCAGCCGAACTCCCTGAACAAGGCCGGAGCTTCAATCCTCCGCTCGAGCGGTCGGACCCGACCCGATGAAGCCTTCCACCATGGAAGGCTGGAAGGCATGGAATTTCGCCTGCAAGCAAGATGCCGCTGCCGCATCGGAACTTCGGATGTATGGATATCTAATTCCTACGAAATACTCAGTTCTAGACAGCTTCTCTCATCTCTCTGAGACTGAAAGCTCCCTACAGAACCGGCGACATCCTCACCGGCCATCGATATCTCCCCGCAACCGTTGACCGTAACTCCTGACGCCAGCCTTTCCCCGTCCAAGCCCTGACCCTCACCCGCAAGGAAACCCCGATTCCAAATCCCGCTGTTCGCTTTCCGCCATGCAGCCCTCCTCGAGAAACTCCTGAGGAAATTGGTTGATCGTTCGGCTTCCACCGTTTTCTTGCCGCTGTTTCCGACTCGGTGGTCTCGGTTTTCATTTCCCTCCCCATGCAGGTTCACCTTCCAGTTACCATACTTGCCGTAGTTGGCGGACTACTTGCAGCCCAAGGTGCCGAGCTCATCGTTTCGAGCACGCTCGACAGCGGCCCCGGCTCCCTGCGACAGGCAATCACCAATGCCGCACCTGGTGACACGATCTTGTTCGCTTCCGATCTCAACGGAAAAACCATCAACCTCAGCAGCGATCAAATCCTCATCGACAAGGAACTCCGAATCGATGCCTCGAGATTTCAATCGGGCATCACCATCGCACGCTCGCTGGCGGCCCCAAGGTTCCGGCTTCTCGAAATCGGCGACGGCAAGCTCAATACCAAGCTCAGGGTCTCGATTCAAAATGTCGCCTTCAAAAACGGGATCTCCCCGCTGGGCGGCGCGATCCTCAATTCGGAAGACCTCGAATTGACCGACTGTGAGTTCGCCAACAATCGTGCTTCCGGAGTGTTTCCCGATGGCCGGGGAGGGGCGCTACTGAATCAAGCTGGTTCCATCTCGGCGCTGACCCGTGTCACCTTCGAGGGCAACATCGCGCGCAATCAGGGGGCTGGAATCGCCAATCTGTTTTCGCAGTCATCCGCCATCGAATGCACCTTCATCGAGAACAGTTCCCAAGCCAATGCCGGTGCGATCTTCAACGAAGGCGCGAGCCCAATGCTCGTCGCCTGCCTTTTTCTCGGCAATGAAGCCCTCGGCTATGGCGGAGCGATCCTCAATCTTGCCGGGTCCTCGCCCGAGCTTACCAACTGCCTCTTCTCAAAGAACCGCTCGACCGGCGAAGTCGGCGGGGGAAGTGCCATCTTCAATCTCAATGCCTCCCACCCCCACCTGATCAACTGCACCTTCAGCGGCAATCTTGTAGCTGCTGACATGCTCGGAGGTGCCATCTACAACGCCGGATCCCAGCCCGTTCTCAAAAACTGCATCCTCTGGGGAAACAACTCCGGCATCCTCGGCGATGAACCCGATCCAGACAGCGGTTTCAACCTCGTTGAAGGTGATCCCGGTTCCGAGGATCCCCAGTTCGTCCGCGAGCCCGGCAGCTTCGGTGCCGATGACTATGGCGACCTCCGCCTTCTGGCCACATCCCCCGCCATCAACGCCGGCGATGGCGGACCCGGCTCGAGCATGAACAGCTCGGTGGAGGACGCCAAGGGCCAGCCCCGCTTTCTCGATGACCGCATTGATCTCGGCGCCTACGAAGGAGAAAACCGTCTCGACTTCAACTTCTTCTTCGCGGGTCTGAATCCCCATGCCGACGACAATCGGAATGGACTGAGCAACTTCGTCGACTACGCCGCGGGAGCTGATCCTCGGGCACCCCACGACACCCGCGTCAACCCAAGCATTTCCGGCCAGCAGGTCAGCTTCAGCTACCGCTCGGGAACTCAAGACGTGCTGCCAAGCTTCCAGAAATCGCAGAACCTGATCGATTGGAGGCCTCTGGTCGAGGGCGTGGACTACTCCGGCAGCCTCACCACCACGATCGGCAGCCGAACCATCGTTCGCTTCAACATCATCCCCGCAGCGTCGCCCGGAGGAGGGCTGTTCTATCGAACCGAGTTTCAGACAGCACCTCCGTAGACCCTGGCGGGTTCCCTCCGTCGGAGAGCGCATCCATTTGCTCATCAAGGAATCGTGGCTCGTCAATCCTGAGCGGGGCATCCAGAGTCCTGGCGTCCCCTTCACCGGAAAGCACCACTATCTTGCACGCATTCAAAGAACTCGGAGTTCCCGCCGATCTGATTCAGGGAATCAATGAGCTTGGCATCCTCAAGCCAACGGAGATTCAGGTCAAAGCCATCCCCTTCCTGATGAATGATGGCAGCGACTTCATCGCCCAGGCTCAGACAGGCACGGGAAAGACCGCCGCCTTCGGCTTGCCGCTGCTGACCAAGATCAATTCCAAGTCAGAGGATATCCAAGGCCTCGTGATCGCGCCCACCCGTGAGCTGGCGAAGCAAATCGGCAAGCAACTGTTCCGCTTCACCAAGTACTCCGAGCAGAAGATCTTCGTCGAGGTGCTGAGCGGGGGAGACAATATCGACCGCCAGGTGAAGTCCCTCCAGCGGCCCACCCAGATCGTCGTCGCCACACCCGGCCGACTGCTCGACCTGATCAAACGCAAGGCACTCACCCTGACTTCGGTCAGACATCTGATTCTCGATGAGGCGGATGAAATGCTGAGCATGGGATTTCGGAAAGAGCTCAAGCAGATCTTCGGACTCACCCGCCAGCGGGGCAGCACCTGGCTGTTTTCCGCCACCATCCCGAATGCCATCCATGAACTGGCCAGGGATTGCATGGGCGAAAGCCCTCACATCCTGAGGATCGACAAGGCCCACGTGGTGAATCGTGACATCGACCACCAGTTCGCGATCTGCACCCGCGACGACAAGACCGATTTCATCGCGAAGTTCCTCAAGGCACGCAAGCAGGAGCGCGGACTGATTTTCTGCCGGACCAAGGAAGGAGCGATCACCCTCGGCAAGCAGCTGACGAAGCGCGAATTCCCCGTCGGCGTCTTGCAGGGTGATCTGACTCAAAAGGAGCGGGACACCGTCATGCGGTCGTTCAAGAAGGGACGGTTCCAGTTTCTCATCGCCACCGACATCGCCGCCCGAGGGATCGATGTCGAAGGCCTGTCGTTCGTCATCCACCATCAGCTTCCCGAACAAACGGAGTACTACACCCACCGTAGCGGCAGGACCGCAAGAGCCGGAAGGTCGGGCCTCTCGCTTGCCTTGATCGACCCGAGGGAGCGGAAGAAGATTGCCCGCCTCGAGAAGGAACTGGGACTGAGCTTTGACCACCGCTGAAGCCCTACCCGAGCTTGAGAATCGCGGCCGTGATGTCCTCCTCCCTGTCCGCCTCCGTGCGGATGAAGATCTCCTGAATCCCCTTGGCTGATTGGGTCACCGCCTTGAGCCCTCCCGGAACCTTTCGCTGAACCCGGATCGCCCCGGTCCGGCTGCCCTGACCCAAGGACTTTCCTCCATAGGACCGCCCGATGATCACAGCCACCACGCCGTCCATCGCCTCGATCCGCCGAATGAGATCACGACACTCTTTCGAAGTGCTCTGGTGACGTCCGCGCGAGGGCATGGTCGATTCATACCTTCAGCATCGAGCAAGTGAAGCCTTTGCATGAGGATCCGCTTCCGGTTCTCGAAATCCTGAAGATGTCTTTCCCCGCAGGGAAAGAGGCACATTGATCCGGATCAAGCTGCCACCAGCAGAAAAGCGCTGAAATTGGCGGCGGGAGCCGACGAAGAAAATCATCTTGCGAGGTGCTGAATCCGTACATCTTTGGAAGGTCTGAATCACAGAAGCGAACCATTTCTGAAAGTCTCGAAAACCTGAAACAACCCAAACAAACCATGAAATCACCCATTTTAGGAAGAAGCCGGGGATTCATCGCCGCCACCATCGCCCTCGCGATGACCGGGGCTGTCACCGCGATGAACGTCGTCGAGCAGCTGGCCTCCAAGCCGGAATTTTCGACCTTGGTAACCGCCGTGACCGAAGCGGGCCTCGTCGATGCTCTCGCCAATGCTGAGGACGTCACCATCTTTGCACCGAGCAATGCGGCATTCGCCCGGATTGCCCCGGAGGATCTGAATGCGCTCCTTGCCGACAAGGAAGCTCTCACGAAGGTCCTGACTTATCACGTATCGCCCGGAAGCACCCGCTTCTCCAAGTTCGAGGATGGTCCTCGGGAGACCTTGCTCGAAGGGAGCTCCGTGGATGTCTCCGTCACCAGCTTCTTCCGCGGTTTCTTCCGTCGGGTGGAAATCGACGAAGTTCGGATTACCCGCGCCAACATCCCGGCCTCCAACGGAATCATCCACCGCATCGAAAGCGTGCTCGATCCCTCGGCAGACGTGGTCCCTTCGATTCTCGATATCGCGGCTGGCAATCCCGATTTCTCGATCCTCACGGATCTCGTCAAGAAGGCCGGCTACTCCAACGTCTTCGCCAGCGACGCCCTCGAACTGACCGTCTTCGCGCCGACCAATGCCGCCTTCGAGGCCCTGGGTGAAGAGACCCTTGAGGCCGTGAGTTCCGACCGTCGACTCCTCCGTAGCATCCTGAGAAACCATATCGCTTTCGGTAGCCTGACCAGCGACGAGCTGTCTTCTGCCGGCAGTGTCACGACCGCCCTGAGGCGCGAGCTTGCCATTTCTCCGAGTTCCGACTCGGTGACCGGACTCGCCGTCGATGGAAAGCCAATCAACGCCGCCAACATCATTGCCAGTAATGGCATTGTTCACGTCGTCGGCGAAGTCCTCGTCCCCGCCGAACCCCGGTCGCTCGTGGACATTGCCTCATCGCGGGAAGAGCTCGCGACATTCGTGACCGCCGTCGGCCTCGCAGGCCTTGCGGAAACCTTCGACAGCACGGACAAGTGGCCTGCCTACACCATCTTCGCCCCGAACAATGACGCATTCACCAATCTTCCCGAAGGTGTCCTGGATGGCCTGCTCAGCGATCCGACTGGCGCGCTCGCAGACGTTTTGAAGCTCCACGTGGTGGCGGGTCAGTTCCCCGCCTCAAACCTCTACGACGGACAAATCCTTCGCAGCCTCTCCGGTCAACGATTGAAGGTCTCCGTCGCGGACGACGGGATCCGCATCAACAACGCACTCGTTGCCGAGCCCGACCTGCGCGCCGAAAATGGCTTCCTGCACATCATGCAGGACGTCATTGCTCCTGGAACGTTTACCGTCGCCCACTACGTGAGAACCCAGCCCTACCTGTCCACCCTCAGCGCAGCGCTTGATGCCGCCAATCTCACTGGCGCGCTCGACAACCCTGAAGCGGATCTGACGCTTTTCGCGCCGATCAACTTCGCTTTCAGGAAGCTTCCTGCCGGCACCGTCGACGCATTGCTTGAGGATCCCGAGGGCCAACTGACCCAGATCCTTCTCTACCACGTCCTCGGGGAATCGCTGAGCGCGTCCGAACTCATTGACCGCGGCACAGCTCAGACCCTTCAAAGCGCGGATGTCAAAATCACCTCCAGAAGCTTCAGGTTCTGGGGCTGGAGGATTCCTTTCAGTATCGTTCAAGTGAATGGTGAACGGGTCATTGCTGCCGACATCGAAACTGACAACGGCACCGTTCATCTTATCAGCGGAGTCCTCATTCCCCCCACCGAAGATTGAGTCGATCATCCCGCAACCCTTCTGGCCACTCCATGAGCTCGTGGAGTGGCCCCCTTTCGTTTCGCAAACGATGGCTCAGCGGCCTCTTCTTGGGTGCCGTCGTCCTTTCAAATTGCCGGCAGGAGGAAACTGACGATTCCGCCTTGTCCATCGATGCCGAACCTCCCCGGCGTATCATCCATACAGCTCCCCCGAGTGATCAATCCGCAACCCGCCAGAGCGAAACGCTTCCCGCATCATTGGCTGAATTCGAGGAGGTCGTCTTCGATCTCCCCGACTCAGAGATTTTGGAACTGCTCGACATGATCGACGAAATTGAAGCGCCAGAAACCAGGCAGGAGATGAGCGGGATCGTTTACGAAGAGACCACTCTGCGCCCGCCCATCGTTCGACTGCCCTTGCTCCTCGAACTGGCGCGAAGCGAGCACGTCGAACCCAGCCTCAAGGCGACCATCATGGCGGAACTGGGGACCATTTTGAATACGGATCACGGTCAGTCCTGGGCCGACTGGTCACTCGCTTTGGAGGAATATCTCGCCAATAAGGAAGGGCTTATCCGCGTCGATGCGGCGGAGTGAGCTCGCCTGCACGCTCGCCGAAGTCGCTTTGTCGGCAAGGGCTGGAAGGGCAACACCGGCAGCCGGCGACCGCCCTGCAAGGAATTCTACGACTTGCCAGAACCCACATTTATGATTGATTGCTTAATCGTTAAACCT
>NZ_JBATWY010000029.1:0-1701 GCF_049672945.1 Haloferula sp.
CCGCAAAACTCCAGCAGAGCTCCGTCCTCGATCTCTTCCGCAGCCTCCTGACCGGCACCGCCGCGAAAGCTCAGGACGTCCTTTTCAGCAATTCATCCTGATCAAAAAAACAGCTAAACTGTTACTGATTCATTACGCCCAACCGCGCTACACCAAGGATCTTGATCTCTGGATCGAGCCGACGGTGGAGAATGCCCGGAAACTCATGCGGGCTTTCCAATGTTTTGGTCTACCTCTTATCGGTTTGGACGAGTCGGACTTCGCTCAATCAGGAACTCAGTTCAGCGTCGGAGTGCCACCATGTGAGATCGATCTGCTTACCACGATCCCCGGCTTGGAATTCTCATCCTGCTGGGAAAACCGTGTCACTTCTGAGGAGGACGGTATCGTAGTCCCTTACCTAGGGAAAGCCGACTTGGTAGAGGCCAAAAAGACCGCGGGTCGCCCTCAGGATCTCGCTGATCTCGAGGAACTGCAGCGGGCGACCCCCGAATCGGACAGCGATTCCGCCTGACCTTCCACCCGCCCGGAAATCCAACCCATCCGATCTATCCCGCCCGAACTTGCCTCGCACAATAAATGTTCTTTTGAACACTCTTTGTGCCCTCCGTCTACCAGCCCCGGCGTCCTCGCGCCTCGCCCCTCTGGCAACTCGTCCACCACGGCTGGGATGACTTCCTCGCCCAGTACGAATCCAGCCATCGCAAAAGCCTCGGCCCTCTCCGACGCCAGACCATCTCCTCCGTCGAAGGTTTTCTTCGTTGCGGCGACCTTGCCTCCGGCTTCACCCGTATACAGTGTGCCGACTGCGGCCACGAACGCCTCCTCGCCTACACCTGCAAGAGCCGCCTCTGCCCCTCCTGCCACCAGCGCCGCGTGCGCGGCACCAGCGACTGGATCGCCACCTCCGTCTGCCATGAAGTCCCTCACCGTCAATTCGTCTTCACCATCCCCAAGGTCCTGCGGGGGATCTTCCGCAAACGCCGCCAACTCCTCACCCACCTCTTCCACGCCGCCACAGAAAGCCTCCGCGATCACTTCCGCCTCCGCCTTGATCTCCCCGACGGCAAACTCGGTGCTATCGCCGCCATCCACACCTGCATGTCCTCGCCGCCGATGGCCTCTTTGCTCCCGATGGCCGCTTCCACTGCATGCCCGCCGAAGACCTTGCTCCATCCATCGACTTGTTCCGCCACCGCTTCCTCCACGCCCTCCGCGAGGCCAAACTCATCAGTCCGAAGAAACTCACCCACCTCCTCTCCTGGAAACACTCCGGCTTTCACATCCATGCCGGAGCGGAACAGCTGGTCCGGCCCAACGATCATGCCGGGCGCAAGCGCCTCGCGGAATACCTCCTCCGCCACCCATTTTCCCTCCAGAAGATCACCTGGAACGCCACCACCAAGACCGTCATCTACCGCTCCAAGCGCCACCACACCACCAAGCGGAATTTCGAGGTCTTCAAAGCTCCCGACTTCATCGCCGCCATTCTTCGCTTCCGCAAGGGAAGCTTCGAATGGCAGGCCATCGGAAAGGCTCATGTAAGCGAAGAATACCCTCCGACAACCTCGGCGAAAGCAAGCGGCGGAGAGGGGTTGCTCATGCAGGAGCTTTACTGCAGCAGGAGCTTTACTGCAGTTTTGATCGCATGTTTTACGCCTACATTCTCCGTACCGAGCAGAACCCCGAGCGACTCTATTA
>NZ_JBATWY010000030.1:0-4995 GCF_049672945.1 Haloferula sp.
CTCTGGCCCCCTGTCACGCTCGACTGGCAAAGAGTTGTCGTATACCACCCTACACCAGCATTTCGAGATCTTCGTGAAAACTTATGTGGCGGGTACCGCTAAGGGGGCACGCAGTACGCCGGAAGACGGACTCGATTCGCCACTCACGACTCTCGGGCTGATCAAAGAGAGCGGGGACAGAAAGATGCTCAACGGTAAGCGTGAAGTGGTATATCGCGTCAACAACGCGGCCAAGCCTACGATCTCCAAGGAGACTTTTCGTCATTGTCTGCACGAATGGTGGGCCAACAATCACCCGGATGATAAAACTCTTACGGTTCGGCAGATCACAACTGAGGACAATTCTCCGGGGCGATGCTTTCGCATTCCCGAGAGTTCCGTCCATGAAATGCTGACCAAGCTCAGCAATTCGTTTTCAAAGGAGTTTCAAACTTCCGAAACGCGACAGCAGAGGATGGTGAATCGCCTCGTCAAGCCGCGTCCGGCAACTACTCTCAAAGCTATCTATCACCCGTGAACACCATTCCCAAGAAACTGAAGAATCGGAAGTCCCAGGCCAGACGCAGTGGTGGCAGCGTGGCTGACCTCATGCGCTTCAATCCCAGGTTCCGGCGATCGGTACAGATTGAATTGGACCTCGACGATCCACAATCGACGGCAGGTTACATTGCCACGGATTTTGTCGTCCAGTCCTTCGATCGCATCGGAGGGGCCTTCGAGGCGGGTAGTACACAGCGGGCATGGCGTATCACCGGCGACTACGGATCCGGGAAATCTGGCTTCGCTCTCGCTCTTGCAAAGGCCGTCTCCGGGAAAACTCGTGAACTTCCAGCTGCGTTGCGTCTTCCAGGTGCTCCACGAATGCAGCCAGTCATCGTGACTGGTGAGCGCGAGCCTCTTCACCAGACGATTGGCCGCGCGATCATTTCCCAAGTTCCGGGGATGAAGAAAGAATCGGTGCCGCAAGATGATTCCTCGCTGATCGAACTTGTCAAAGTCGCTCTGAAGAAAGCGCCTGGAATTTTCCTCGTACTCGATGAACTAGGAAAAAACCTAGAGCAAGCGATGATGAATCCGGCTAGTGCCGATGTCTACGTTCTGCAGCGCTTAGCGGAACTTGCCACCCGCAGCAAGGACACCCCTTTGGTAGTTCTGGCTATCTTGCACATGGGCATCAGCTCCTACACTGCCGACCTCGACACCAATTCTCGGAAGGAATGGGATAAAGTCGCTGGGAGATTCGAGGAAATCCACTACCACCACCCGTTTGAACAAACCGTGCAGCTCTGCGGAGCCGCTCTCGGTCTCGACACGGCTTCCGTACCGAAGGGGTTGCTCGACCGGCAGCGCGGAGCAATGCGATGGGCTGTCAACGCCGGTTACTACGGGAGTGCACCCGTCGATAGCCTCGTTGCCCTCGCTCCATCAATCTTCCCGCTTCACCCCACGGTGCTTCCGCCGTTAGTTAACATCCTCCGGCGCTTCGGTCAGAACGAACGCTCATTGTTCGGCTTCCTTTCAGGGCATGAACCCTCCGCTTTGCAGGAAGTTGCTAGCTTGGAAATCGGAAAGGCCCGTTCGTTCTCACTTGCTGATCTCTATAACTACGTCCGAGGGAACATCGCCCACACCATGACCAATGGCCGGGCGACTCATTGGAGGATTATCGAATCAGTGGTGCGAAAAGGGGAGGATGCCGCAGAGGCGAACATTCTCAAAGCGATTGGTATCCTCAACCTCATCGCAGACGACTCTATGCTCGCCACCCACGAGCTGCTAATGGAAGCCCTCGGCAATAGCGATTCGGCAAAGCGAACCTCGATAGAGGGGTTGATTTCCAAGCTAAAGGGCAGGCATCTGATCTTCGAACGGGGAGCTGTCCGTGGCTACGCTCTTTGGCCGCACACGAGCGTTCACCTTGACGACGCTTTCGATGATGCTCGGAACCAACTTGGCGAGCCGGCGAAACCGATGCGTATGATCAGTTCGCTCCTTGAGCCTCGGCAGATTGTAGCTCGCCGTCACTACATACTAACCGGCAATCTCCGGCATTTCGAGTTACAGTTTCACCCGGCGGCAGACTACGAGGATTTTCTGAAATCCGGAGGCAAAGCCCAGATGGGCGACGCCGACGGTCACGTCGCGATCTTCCTGCCCGCCAACGAACGGGAGTATAAGGAAGTAATCAGGAGGATGGGGGATCCAAAGGAGCATCCCGGGCCGGCCACTTTGATAGGCATCACACGCCCACCGCTTGAAATACTCGGCATAGCACGCGACCTCCAAGCGTGGGAGCACGTCCAGCAAACTGTTAAGGATCTCGGTTCCGATGAATACGCACGACGCGAACTCCGAGGCCAGATCCGCAACACCCGGGCGAAACTCAACGAGCAGATTGACCAGCTGCTCGGTTGGAATACGAACCCGGACCAGGTTTCCTGGTTCCGATCCGGGAAGCCGGACCGACTCGAACCAGACGGCCTGAGTAGCAAGCTCTCCCAAATTTCCACAGAGATCTACAACCGCTGCCCGATTGTCACTAATGAGCTGATTAATCGACGCGTCACTAGTTCAGCAGGGTCGCGTGCACGGACTTCGCTCATTGAAGCAATTTCCAAGAATCCATCCACCGAGTTCCTCGGCATGGACGACTCGAAGAATCCGCCAGAGATGGCGATCTACTTGTCGGTCCTGAAAGCTGGCAATCTACACGTCCCCGACCCAGAAATAGACGGCAGATGGAAGTTCGTCATCCCGAAGGGCAAGGGCGACAAATGCCGCCTTGGTCCTGCATTCAAGGCGATCGAGAAAATACTCGAAGCTAACGACGGCAAGCGGGTGGCCGCTCCTGAGATTCTCAACGCCCTCAGGGCAGAGCCTTTGGGAGCTCGCGACGGATTGATTCCTCTGATCCTATCGCTCTACCTTGCGGCATGTTCCCGCCAAACTGCAGTCTACGAAGACTCGACCTTTATTCACGGACTTGATGGCGAAGGGATGCAGAGGCTCATCAAAGAACCTGAGCATTTCGAACTGCAACGCTGCGCCATCGAGGGAGTCCGACTCGAAGTATTCGACGCCATCGCTGGGGTTTTCGACCTTCCCGTAAGAACTGAGCCCCAAGTGTTGGACGTCGTCCAACCACTAATGCAGTTTGTTTCTTCCGTTCCTGAATACTGTCGGAGCACGAAGAAGCTAAGCTCCGAGGCTAAAGCCTTTCGCCATGCTCTGCTCACGGCCCGCGATCCAGCGGCACTAATATTTGAGGAGATTCCAGCCGCAGCAGGAATCGCTCCGAACCAAGGGAAGAAGCTAGGAGTAAAGATTGCAGCCTTAGTGGGGGAGATTCAAGGTAGCTACGATGCGTTATTGGCAAGGCTAGCTGCATGCATCACTGACGCCTTCGATACCACAAGCGATGTCTCTGATTTCCGCCATGAACTCATTGGTCGAACAAAAGCGATCGCTAAGAGCCTCGCCGAAACCGACCTCCGTTCATTCGTGCTGCGGCTTGGCGACCAAGAACTAGACTATCGGAAGTGGCTCGAATCCATGGCCAACCATTTGGCCAAAAAATCTGCGGTCCGATGGAACGATGCCGACGAAGACGTATTTGACCAACGCTTGCACCAACTTGCGAAGAGAATGCTTCGAGCAGAAGCCGCTCAAGCTGACATCACCCGTAAGGGGATCGATGGCGATCCGGAGAGAGTTGTTCGCCTGATGCTCACTCGGCCTGACGGCAACGAGCACGGTGAACTTCTCCACTGGAGTGCTAAAGAGGACGCGACAGTCAAAAAGCTAGAAAAGCAAATTGCTGAGATCATCAGCAAGCACGGTCGGGCGGGTCTCGGCGCCACAGCCAAGGCCCTCTGGGCACATCTCGATAACCCCTCCTGATCATGTCCACACCGAAGACCGTTAAGCCGACTCGCCATATCTTGAGCCTGTCCGGCGGAAAAGACTCAGCAGCCCTCGCGATTCATATGCGTGGTAAAGTGGAGGGAATGGAGTATATCTTTCACGACACTTACAAGGAGTTGCCAGACACGTATGAGTACCTCGATCGACTGGAGGACTATCTCGGTCAGAAAATCGTCAAAACAACTTACGGCACGACTTTTGATGATCTGCTACGCCAGTATGGCGGCATGCTCCCGTCCAATCACCGGCGGTGGTGTACTCGCATGATGAAGCTCAAACCGTTTGAGGACTACATTGGTGCAGACGCCTGCATCAACTATGTTGGTATTCGCGCCGACGAAGCGCGAGTCGGCTACATCAGCCACAAACCGAATATCCAGGCAGTTTTTCCCTTCCGTGATGATGGTATCGACTACGAGGGGGTTCAGCGTATCCTTCAAGACTCAGGGATTGGAATGCCTCCATACACAGAATGGGGGAGAACCCGTAGCGGATGTTTTTTCTGTTTCTATCAACAAAAGATAGAATGGGTTCGACTTAAGCAGAGGTATCCTGAACTCTATGAGGAAGCAAAGGCCTATGAAAAGCCTAACAGAGTTAACGGAAATGTATTTAACTGGTGTCAGAATGAATCACTCGCCGAGCTGGAGCAACCAGAGCGAATGGCTGAAATACTTGAGAAGTGGGAACTCCAGCAAGCCCGGGCGGTCCAGAATCGAAAGAACCTTCCCCTCGTCACGACTCTCGCCGGCTTGGAAACCAATGAGGCTCCCTCAACAGGCTGCCTAATTTGCCACCTTTAGAAAAAATCACCGTAAGCAATGGCTCACACTCCAGGAGAAAAGTGGATCAAGTTCCTGCGTGCCTACGGCCCAGTGCCAGATGGAAACTCTCAGGAAGCCGAACATATTGAGAGTTTGTCGACGAAGCTTGGGATCCCGCGTCTCGCATTCAAACACCCTCTGGAAGATCGTTTCTGGAGTATGTTCAAGACCGCCGGGACCAAGAAAGTTGTAGTGGTTACCGGTACTGCAGGGGACGGAAAAACTACGATCTGCTTCGAACTGAAGA
>NZ_JBATWY010000031.1:0-3446 GCF_049672945.1 Haloferula sp.
CGAAAGGCAAGCAGCCGGTGCTTCAGGAGTTGGGGCGGTTGACCCAGGAGAATGGTGCGGTGAGCGAGGTGAAGTTGCTTGTGGCTGAGGAAGGTTACACGATCACTTTGGATTTCGTAGATGAGGACGGATACCTTAGCTTTCCGTCGACGAAGCTCTTCCAGAAGGCCGATTGGATTTGTGGGGACGAATAACGAAACGTGAAGTTCAATGAGAAGATTAATGATACCCTGTTGCCTGTGGCTGAGTGCGACGCTGCTCCATGCAGGCGAGGGCTCCGGCAATTGGCGGAGCGAAACGACCAGTGAGTATTCTCTGGAGGCGATCGCGAAAATTCGGAAGAATCTCGAGGAGCGTGCGGCACACCTGGAAGAGGTGCTCGGGACGAAGCCTGAATTGGATTTCCAGTATTTTTCAGGAGTGCTGACGGAAGAAGAAGCGGAGCTCGATCAGCGCTTCCGTGAAGGCCGTCTTTCGCGCCGTGCGACGGAGGAGCATGCGCTGGAGTTTGTGGCGGATTTTGAGCGGGTAAGAAAATCCCTGCTTCCGCTGGAGGAAATGGCACGGGCCAAATGGCGTGAATCGGCTGAGGCCGTTCAAGCCAAGAACGAATGCACTGTTTGTCTGGCAGGGCGATCAAGCTAGGGAATGGCCGACCGTTTGAGCTTCAATTTTTCAACCGCAGATGAACGCGGATGGACACAGATCCCGGGAAATATTGAATTTCAATCCGGAATCCGAAGCGTTCTTTCCGGAAAACAGGTAAATTTCAAGAACACAGCCCTTTTCCATCTGCGTTCATCTGCGGCTTATTTCAACTCCTCTCCTAACTTGATCGCCTTGGTTTGTCTGGCCTCTTTTTCTTGGATGCGGCGGCTCACTTTGCCTGCCCGGGAAATGCGGTGCCGGAGATCAAGGCGCATGTGGCGGCGCTGGATGGTTATGTTTGTCAGGCGTCGCATAGTGCGGCGAGCGTGGAGGCTCTGGTGCATTTTTTCGGGTAGGGAATTTAAAATGCCTGATTGCCCAAAAGTGAGGGAGAGTCTAGATTGAAGGCATGACAACTCTCTCGGAGATCGAGAATTCGGCCATGTTGCTGCCTGAAGACGAGCGCGCGCAGTTGGCGTCGAAGCTTTTGTGTTCGCTGCCGTCGGTGCTTCATGACGAAGACGAGGGAATCGCTGAGGCCGAGCGCCGTGATGCGGAGCTTGACCGTGATCCGTCCAGGGGAATGGGCATGGCGGAGTTTAAGGCGGCGTTTGAAAAGTGAAGGATCCCGAGCTTGTTTTTCACCGTTTGGTCCAAAGGGACATGAATGGGATTCGGCGGTATTACACGGAAGAGGCGAGTGAGGAAGTCGCGGACCGCTTTTATGAGCGCTTTATCGTCCTTGTTGAAAAAGCTTTAGCACAACCAACCCGCTACCATCCGGTCCATGGGTCACTCCGCCGAGTGAACATCTCTGGTTTCCCCTACCACTTTCTTTATCGGTCCACGCCGACCGGAATCCGGGTGTTGGTGCTGCGGCACGACAAACGGCATCCGGAGTTTGGTTTGTTGAGACGGTAGCTGTAGTTATCAGTTGGGATTTGAGATGGGGATCTACGGTCCCTTTTCTAACAGCTCTGCTTTCAGCGCCTAGACCCGTTCGATGCAATCCTCGATGCTGCTCCCGGTGATGTTGGCGTGGCCCATTTTTCGGCGGTCGATGGCGCGGCGTTTGCCGTAGAGGTGGAGGAAGCTTTCGTGGTCGGCGAAGATCGGCAGCAAGTCAGTCGCGGTTTCCTCAGCCGGCCACATGTCGCCTAACAGGTTGAGCATGACGACGAGGGAGAGTGCGACCGAGATGACCCTCGGGATGATGATGGAGAATATGAAGTTGGTCTCGAAAGTGGATGGCGGATACGGAGTGATTCGAGGTCTACTGAAGTATCCGGGAGACAAAGCGGGCCAGGGATGGATTGGTTACATCACCCACGGGCGAAGATTCGAACTCGATCGCTTGGCGAAGGCGACCCGTGAAGCGGGTGAAGGAGGTGCCTCGAATCTGAAACCGGGAAGTCTTGTTCAGTTCGACTTTTTGAGTGGAAGTGAACTTGCCAAGGTGGTCTCTGATATTGATCTGGTCGATGGGGTTATTGGGGAATCTCTAAAGCGACAGGGAAAGACTCTGGATGGTTGGGTTGCAGGCAAATCGACTAAATGGCTGGAGTTGTGGATGGCAGCCGCCTCCCTAAAAGCGGGCGGCGGGCCAATTCGATTTGTATTGGGTGAGGGCTTGCCTAAGCCCAAGACGATAGAGAAAATTGAGGAAGCTGCGGCCAGCGCGGGGATCGATTTCGAAATCATCTACGATTCACTCTTGCCTCCCCCTGCCATTGATTGATTTTTTCCCGAGTAATGAATGCGAGCGCCGAGAACCTAGATTATCCAACTGCCAAGAAACTCCTAGGACTTATACAGGTGCCGGGGGAGAAGTCCAAATGGGAGGACATCGCTGGAGCGGGTGCGGTGCTCTCTGAATTGAATTTCGACTCTTCCGGTGATGGCATTACGATTGAGGATCTAAAGAAGCTGAAACTCCCGAGTTTCTGCTCTTCGCTTTTTGTCTCGGGGCAGAAGGTGGTGAAATTTCCCGAAGCAATGCCTGATCCGCTTTTTCTCACTGGTTCGGATCTCAGCTTAGGACCTCGTGGTGGACAAATTTCTGTTCTGGTGGAGTTCTTTTCAAAGCAGCTCAAGTTGCCGTTTTCCATATGCTTTATCCACCAGAATGAGATGCCATTTATCATCGGTCCGAAAAATACTCCTCCGGAAACCTGGGTGGTTGCTTTAAATTGGGGCAATGGAGTGAACGGTTTCGAGGCTGAGCGATGCGGCGTG
Organism: Haloferula sp.; assembly: GCF_049672945.1. Taxonomy (NCBI): domain Bacteria; kingdom Pseudomonadati; phylum Verrucomicrobiota; class Verrucomicrobiia; order Verrucomicrobiales; family Verrucomicrobiaceae; genus Haloferula; species Haloferula sp. The sequence continues at coordinate 2,884 of NZ_JBATWY010000031.1, forward strand.
CCTGCGGCACCTTGGGGGAACTGGGTAGACGATGAGGAGGCGGCGCAGAAATTGGGATTGGGTTATATTGAGCAATTTGGGTTTCCTGACCCGCAGGATTCAAGAGTTCTCAAGTATATTGAGCAGCCCGGTCGAGTCGAATTTCATTTGCCTAGCGGGAAGGGCTGGGCCTTTGAAAGGTATTCGGAGTTCTTTTCGAAGACCTTCCTTGGAAAGGATACGGATCAGATATATGTTACCGCTACGTTCTCGTATGGAGGCGCGGCCAGTTTGTCGAAAGGGCCAGAGAATCTGATGCCGTATCTCGGTGATGTCGTGGCCCAAATTGCAACAGCAGGCGCTTATGAAACCTACGAGGTGGACTGCAGCGCTCTAGTAGCGGAAAGCTGGAGAACCCGGGAAAGTCGGCGAAAAAAGATGGCCAGGGCCAAATCGGCGAAAGGCAAGCAGCCGGTGCTTCAGGAGTTGGGGCGGTTGACCCAGGAGAATGGTGCGGTGAGCGAGGTGAAGTTGCTTGTGGCTGAGGAAGGTTACACGATCACTTTGGATTTCGTAGATGAGGA